>CATKCE010000042.1 GCA_949744905.1 uncultured bacterium | reverse complement strand
GACAGCGCTCAACACTCATTCTTGCAACGCTTCTTTTGGGAAAAGCGGACATGATGCTGTTGGACGACCCCACAAACTTTTTGGATATCGAGCACATAGAGTGGTTGACCGAATATCTGAATTCGGTCAAGGGCACGTTTTTGGTCATATCGCACGATACCGAATTTTTGGATAAAGTGACCAAGTTTATAGTGTCGATAGAAAACGGCACGATAAAAAAGTACGGGGGCAATTACACCACTTACCGCGCGCAGGCCGAACAGAACGCCAAACAGTACGAAGAAAGTTACCGCCGTCAGCAGGAAGAAATAAAGCGGATGGAGGAGTATATAGCGCGCAATAAGGCGCGCGCCGCCACCGCGGGCATGGCGAACAGCCGTAAAAAAATGCTCGACCGCATGGAAAAGCTGGATAAACCGTCGGTAGTTTACGACGCGGAATTTTCGTTTCCGTGCGAAGTGCTTCATACGCGCGACATGCTCATAGCCGACAAACTGCTCATCGGTTATACCGCTCCTTTGCTGCCGCCAATAGATCTGCATATAGACGGAGAGACCAAGTTATGGATACGCGGAACAAACGGCATCGGCAAGACGACGCTTATAAAAACGCTCATGGGCTTGCTCCCGCCCAAAGGCGGCAGTTTTGCCTTGCATCCGTTTTTCCGTCCGGGATATATAGAACAGGACTTTGATTTCGGCTTGCGCGCCGCAAACGCTATCGGGTATCTTTCCGACCTGTATCCGCGCTTGCAGCCCAAACAACTGCGTGAAAAGCTCAGTAAGGCGGGAATAAAAAACGAACTGTGCACAAAACCGCTGAAAGAACTTTCCGGCGGAGAGCAGGTGCGCGTAAAGCTGTGCGTTCTCATGCAAAAGACCACCAACATACTTTTGTTGGACGAGCCGACAAACCATCTTGACGTGCGGGCGAAGGCGTCGCTTAAAGAAGCGGTAAAGAATTATAAAGGCGCGGTGTTGTTGGTAAGCCACGAGCGGGAATTCGCCGAAGCGGTGTGCAACGAAGTTTTCGACGTCAAACAATAACGCGGGTTTTTCGGTATATTATTGCATTTTTGTAAAAACGGTGATATAATAAAAATATGGTGAAGTATTATTTGTCGTATACGGAGGAAAACGCGGAAGCCGCAATGCGCGCCGACGCCCGCTTAAAAGAACTGGGCGCGCGCAACACGGCGGACTATTTCGGGGACGAGAAGTCGGCGCTTGCGGATGCGGATTTTTTATTTGTTTTGCCGTCGGATCCCGGGCAACTTGAATTGCCTGAAATAAAGCGTCAATGGGAATATTTCGACAGCGAGATACGTTGGAAGCGTAAAGCTCGCGGGGAGATAGTTTTTGTGGTGCAAAACGAGGACGCGCTGAAAAATCTTCCGGTGCGGCTCAAAAAATACGGTTACTATCTTACGGACGAAATAGACGACCTCGCGGCGTACTGTAAAGACGCGTCGGAGGCTACGGACGACGGCGCGGAGAAGTCGGAGAGCGCCGTGCCGGAAGTCAAACAGATAAAATACAGCCCACCCGAAGAAACCGTAAAGCAGATAGAATTTTCGGTGCGCGCGCCCAGCGTAAAATCGTTCGACGGATCGGTGTCGCGTCAGGGCGAACGTAATAACGCTTGTAAAAAAGACCACGTATTCGACGACCTCGGCGACAATGTTCCGCAAAAACAACCAGTACGGCAGAAGCGCGGAGGTGTTGCCGCGTTGGTATTCGTGCTTATAGTTCTTGCCGTTATGGCGATAGCGTTTTTGGCGTCGGGCATATCGTCCGGTGCGGCTACGGCGTCGTTCGGCGAAATTGCGCCGCTATTCGACACTTGCGCTTCGCAGGCGGGAGCGGCAAACGCTTTACAACCGCCCGCCGCGTATGGTATAATTTGATTTCGGGAGTCAGTCCCGCGGGTAAATATTTTTTATCCGGCAAAAATAGTATACGGCGTTTCCGCGCTTAAAGGAGTTTCGCGACGGTGAAGATTTGTTGTTTCGGAGATACTTTCAGCAACACTTACGCCGCCGCCGCCGCGTTTTTCGGCGGTGGCTCTGCGCACTGCGAAATACTCTGTTGCGAAACGATATGCGAAACTTTGCGGAAAGTGCAGGACGGCGAGTGCGACGCGTGCGTCGTTCCGCTTGAAAACAGCGTGGAAGGTACCGTGACCGAATCCGCCGATACGATAGCCGATACCGGGCTGTTCATAACCGGCGAGATCGTTATGCCGGTAAAGCACAGTCTTATAGCCGGGCTCGGAGTAAAGCTCGGCGACGTGGAGCGAGTTTATTCGCATCCTCAGGCTTTGGCGCAGTGCCGGAAAAATCTTCAAAGACTTTTGCCGGACGCCGCATGCGTGCCGGTGCCGTATACTTCGGCAGGGCTCGATATGCTCGATCGCCGGAGCGCCGCGATTGCGCGCGTCCCGAAAGAGGGACAAGTCGTGCTTGCGGACGGAATGGAAGATTCGGATACCAACTGCACGCGCTTTGTGGCGGTGCGGAAAACCCCCGCAAGCGACGGCGACAAAGTGAGCGTTGCGTTTTCCACCCGTAACGAGTCGGGGGCGCTGTTGCGGGCGCTCGAAGTTTTATATGCAAGGCGTATAAATATGACCAAAATAGAATCGCGTCCCGCTAAAAAGAAAATGGGACAGTACGTGTTTTTCGTGGATTTTCTGCCGGGTGGCGAAGTTCTTGACGACGTTATGGGCGAACTTGCCGGAAAATGCGAGGAACTGCGTTTTTTGGGCAGATACCGCAAATCGGATAAATAAACAAAATTACAGAGGGCATATACACAAATGGGACTTATCAGTTTTATAACCGGCAGCGATAACCGCAAGCATATCAAAAAGCTCGAAGCGATTGCGCTGAAAGTCGAGGACTACGAGGAGGCTTACCGCAAACTTACCGACGACGAGCTAAAAGCCAAAACGGAAGAATTCCGCCGCAGGTTGCGCGAGAATTACGAGACGCTCGACGACCTTTTGCCGGAAGCGTTCGCAACCGTCCGTGAAGCCAGCGCGCGCGTGCTCGGCATGCGCCACTTCCACGTACAGATACTCGGCGGAATAACGCTTCATCAGGGACGAATAGCCGAAATGCGCACCGGCGAAGGAAAAACGCTGGTGTCCACTTTGCCGGCGTATCTCAACGCGCTTTCCGGCGACGGCGTCCACATCGTTACCGTAAACGATTATCTTGCCAAGCGCGACGCCGAATGGATGGGTAAAGTCCACCGCTTTTTGGGACTTACCGTGGGCGTTGCGGTGTCGGGCATGACTCCCGAGGCGAAGCGCGCGGCTTATAACTGCGATATAACGTACGCTACCAACAACGAACTCGGATTCGATTATCTACGCGACAATATGGTGATATACAAGGAAGAAATGGTGCAGCGCAAATTGAGTTACGCCGTTATCGACGAGGTGGACTCCATACTCATCGACGAGGCGAGGACTCCTTTGATAATATCGGGACGCGGCGAAAAATCCAGCGACTTGTATATCCGCGCAAACCAGTTTGTCAAGCGCGAAATCAAAGAGGACGACTACGAGTACGACGAAAAGAAAAAGGCTATCAACCTTACCGAATCGGGCTCGCTTAAAGCCGAAGCGTACTTCGGGGTTGACAATCTTGCTGACATAGAAAACAGCGACCTTGCGCACCACGTAAACAACGCTTTGCGCGCGCACAAGATAATGAAGCGCGATCAGGATTACATCGTTTCCGACGGCGAAGTCGTGATAGTCGACGAATTTACCGGACGTCTTATGGTGGGGCGCCGTTACAGCGACGGACTTCACCAGGCGATAGAGGCGAAGGAAAACGTAACGATACGCAACGAAAACAAAACTCTTGCGACTATCACTTTTCAAAACTACTTCCGCTTATACGATAAACTTTCGGGCATGACCGGTACCGCAAAGACCGAGGAAACCGAATTCAAGGGCATTTACGGACTGGACGTCGTGGAAATACCCACCAACGTCCCCAGCCGCAGAGTGGACGAAAACGACGTTATATACACCACTGTCGCGGGTAAGCTCCGCGCGGTCATCGCCGATATCAAGGAATGTACCGAGCGCGGTCAGCCGGTGCTTGTGGGTACTACCAACGTCGAAAAGAGCGAGGAGCTTTCGCGCCTGCTCACGGGTCAGCGCATTGCCCACAGCGTATTAAACGCAAAAAACCATGAAAAGGAAGCCGAGATAGTAGCCCAGGCGGGCAGAGTGAGCGCGGTGACTATCGCCACCAACATGGCGGGCCGCGGTACCGATATCCTTTTGGGCGGCAATCCCGAATACCTTGCCAAAAAGCGGATGCGCGATCTCGGAGTGGATGAAAAACTGATCTCCGCGTCCACCGCATACTTTAATACAGAAGACGCCGACATTCTTGCGGCGCGCGCGCAGTATAAAAAATTCTATGAGGAATATAAGGCGGAAGCCGACGCCGAAAAAGAAAAAGTCATCGCCGTGGGCGGCTTGCGCATAATAGGCACCGAGCGTCACGAATCTCGCCGTATCGACAACCAGCTGAGAGGCCGTGCCGGTCGTCAGGGCGACATGGGCTCCAGCATATTTTATCTTTCCATGGAGGACGACGTTTTGCGTCTTTTCGGCGGCGACCGCATGAAGCGTATAGCCGAAGTGTTCCGTGCCGACGAGGACACTCCGTTTTCCATGAAACTGCTTACAAAGCAGATAGCCAACGCCCAACGCAACATAGAGGGACGCAACTATTCCATCCGTAAGCAGGTCCTTGAATACGACAACGTAATGAACACCCAGCGTACCATCATATATCAGGAACGCAACAGGGTATTGCGCGGAGAAAGCGTGCACGAGCAGATAGACGGCATGATGCACGAACAGATTGAAAAAATAGTGGATACGTACACCGATCCCAAGGTGGACTGGAACGAGTGGGATTACGAGGGACTCAACAAGGAGATAGAGCGTAAACTTATTCCCGGCGACACCACTTTCCTTACCGAAGACCGCATGGAAAAATGGGCTTTGGAGGAGATAAAAGAGCAGATCTATACCGCCATGCAAACGTATTACACCCAAAAGATCGACAACGCCAAAGAGTTGGGCGTCGATTTCGAGGAAGTGGAACGCGTCATACTGTTAAAAGTAGTGGACAAGCAATGGATGGACCATATAGATTCCATGGACGCGTTGCGCAGGGGCATAGGTCTTAAAGCGTACGGTCAGCAGGACCCCGTTATCGCATACAAGCAGGAAGGCTTTGCCATGTTCGACGACATGATAGACCGTATCCATGAGGAGACTATCGCGCTTTTGATGCGGGTAAACGTAGAACGCGCGCCCAAACGCGAGGGACAGAATCTCGACCTTGTGGTTTCCAGCGGCGGAAGCAGACAGGCAAAAGCGCCCAAGGTTAACCGCGACGAAAACAAGGGGATAGGACGGAACGACCCTTGTCCCTGCGGAAGCGGAAAAAAATACAAAAACTGTTGCTGGGATAAAGATCACAAATAGACTAAGTATTATCGATAAAGAGCTCTTTACGTAAAAGTAAAGAGCTCTTTGTGTGCCTAATGCGGCGCATTTTTAGCTTATATGCAGGATCTTATCGTAGTCGCGAAAGCGATCGCGGGCGCATTGACCGTATAGCCCGACATGGAAATATAAATATTGACATTATGTCTCCCGCCGTGTATAATATATCCATACAAGGGAGGGCGGATATATGGAGAAATGTGCTAAGTGCGGAGCCGACTGCGGCAACGACGATTTGTTTTGTCCGCAGTGCGGCGAAAAACTCGATGTCTCGAAATGCCGTAAATGCGGAAGCGCGATGGCTAAACAGGCGGCTTTTTGCGGTAAGTGCGGTTATCCCGCGCACGGCAAAGTCTGCTCGGCATGCGGGGCGAAATTCGACGACGAAGCGGTTTTTTGTTCGGCGTGCGGAGCGAAACTCGACGATTTTTCCGTTAAAGCGAATGGAGCGGGCGCGAAAGCGGCGAGACCGGTCAAAAAGAGCGGCGCGGGCGCATTCGCGTACAAGGTGACGCGGGCGTTTATAGTGCCGCTTTTACTGGTGAGCATGTTCATTTCGTCGTTTTTCGGCGTGTTTAAGGTGGACGTGCCTTTGGTGGGTGTCGATGCGACCGTGACGGGCTTCGATGCGGTGCGCGGAATGTTCTTGCTTATAGACCCGCCTTCCGAAGAAGAAGTCACTATGGAACTGCTTGAAAAAATCGTGAAAGAAGTCGGCTCTTTGGATAAGGAAGCTTTGATCCGCTTGGATAAGGAAGCTTTGATCCGCGATTTCGGCGTGATGCGTTTGTTGGTAACCGAAGAATCGGTAAATACGTATCTCGTAATGCACGTTTTGCTTTGGGGGTTGCAGTCGTTGGCGGTAATGGCGCTTACTCTTATATTCTTTATAATGTCGTTGGTTCACGCGATATACGTTGTTTTGCGTAAAAAAGACGGCTTTTTCAGATTTGAAAAACTTTCGCTCGCTCTTGTGACGGCGTTGGTATTCGGGTTCCTGTTTACCGGCGAAGGAGTGCTTGCGGGAGCTGCCGTTGCAAACGTAGTACTGGGATGCGCCGGACTGGCGTTTACGTCGGTATGCGCTTACGTCGTCGAAAAAGTAAAGCGGCCTCCGGCCATATCTTTGGTGCGCCGTAGCGTGTGCGCCGCGCTTGCAGTTATGCTGTTCATTTTTGCCGGGTCGTCGGTGATAGGCGTAAAATTTGCGACATACGACGGAGCAAACGCTATAGATCCCGACGTTACCGGTTATTTGAGTTCTATGGATCTTGTTGCGGGCATGGATGATTGTTTTGAGTCCGGCAACGACGACTTTTTTCCCGGTACGGAGACGGAAGGGTCTCGTCCCATCGGGGAAGATATACGAGAAATGATGATATCGTTCGCAAATTCGGGTGGGGGTGATCTTAGCAAATCGCAACTTAGATTGATCATAGCCGGACTCGGATCGCCGACGACGCTCGGATATATTGCCGAAGCGAAAAAATCTTACGGTCCCATATCCGCAACGCTCAGTTGGTTTATGTATATTGCGAATCTGCTTACCGCCGCCGCGCTTGTAATGCTTTTGTATAAAATGCTGATGCAGGATGCCGATCCCGGCAAAATTCACAAAACACTGCTGTGGCACATATTGACCGTAGCGGGTACGTCGATGATATTGTTGTTTGCAGGGCTGTTTATCGGCGCGGGCGCAAAGATAAGCGGAGATCTTAATATTGGATTTTCGTACGTGATCGGCGCGCTTCCCATAATAACGGTGATATTCGCGGTCGGCGCGCTCGTATGCGACATTGTTATGCGCAGGGCGGAAAAAGCGAAAATTTAACCGAAATTTAATGGGTATATTATTGTCTTTTTTGTGTATGATATGATATAATCATACGGTAGCCGATAATTCGGCATAGGAGTACTGTTATGACAAAATGGTGGAACGATCTGCACGCCTTTCAGCAAGTGATGTTTGTTGTGGGGTGCGCGGCTACGTTGTTTATGATAGTGCAGATAATACTGCTTGCCATAGGCAGCGGAGATAACGACGCGACTTTCGACAGCGATACCGACGTTTCCGATGTCGACAATATAAACGACGGCGGTACTGGCTTTACCATATTCGGGTTGAGGATACTCTCGGTACGCAGCGTTATCGCTTTTTTGGCTGTGGGTAGCTGGCTTGCGTTCGCTCTGTTTTATCCCATAGGGTTTTGGTCTCTGATACCCGGAGCGGTCGCTGGCGTGGCGGCGGCGTTCGGGATAGCGCTGTTTATCAAAGCTACGGAGAAATTGCAGGGAAGCGGTAATCTGAAAATCGAAAACACCGTGGGAAAAGTAGCGGAAGTATACCTTACCGTGCCTCCGCTCCGCTCGGGCAACGGCAAAATAAACGTGTACGTGCAGGAGCGTTACGTAGAGTTGGAAGCGGTCACCGATTCCGCCGAGCCGATAAAGACCGGCGCGAAAGTCAAGGTGGTGGACACATGCGGCGAAGGCGCCGTAGTAGTTGAAAGTTATTCCGTCGCGGCAGCCAAAGATGCCGGCGACGTTAAAGGAGGAGAAGAATAATGACTTTGTTTTCGGCATCTGTTTCGATGGTGGGAATAGTCGGACTGATAATAGCGATAGTAGTTATACTGATATCGCTGTTCGCGCTCATTGCCAGCCGCTATAAAAAGTGCCCTTCGGATAAGATAATGGTAATTTACGGTAGCGTGGGAAGCAATAAGGACGGTACGAGTCGGGCCGCGAAATGTATCCACGGCGGCGCGAGTTTCGTAATGCCGTTTTTCCAGGCATACAGCTTTTTGGACCTTACGCCGATATCCATAAGCGTAGACCTTAAAAACGCGCTCAGCCGTCAGAATATCCGTATCGACGTTCCCAGCCGTTTTACCGTGGGAATTTCCACCGAACCCGGCGTCATGCAGAACGCCGCCGAGCGCCTTTTGGGACTCAAACTCAACGATATACAGGACCTTGCAAAAGATATCATTCTCGGTCAGCTCCGTCTCGTTATCGCTCTTATGGACATAGAGGAGATAAATACCGACCGCGACAAGTTCTTGGAAGCGGTGTCGCGCAACGTTGAGGGCGAGCTTAAAAAGATCGGCTTGCGCCTGATAAACGTTAACGTGACCGATATAAACGACGAGTCCGGATACATCGACGCTCTCGGTAAAGAGGCCGCCGCAAAAGCTATAAACGACGCCAAGCGCAGCGTTGCCGAAAAGAACCGCGACGGTAGCATAGGCGAAGCCAACGCCGTCCGCGACGAAAGAATAGAGGTGGCGAGCGCCAATTCCACCGCCGTAGAGGGCGAAAACGAATCGCAGGCAAAGATAAGCCAGAGTAACGCCCGCCGTCGTCAAATAGAGGCGGAGGCCGAGCGCGTCGCGTCGGTTGCCGAAATGATAGCCGAAGCCAACGCCAAACGCGAGGCGTACAAAGCCGAGCAGGAAGCGGAGATAGCGCGTGCCGAGCGCGAAAAGAGCACGCTTGAAGCCGACGTAATAGTAAAGCAGGAAATCGAAAAACGCAAACTCGAACTGCAAGCCGAGGCCGAAGCCGAGATGGTGCGCCGCAAAGCGCAAGGCGAGGCGGACGCTCTGCGCGCCATGAAAGAGGCGGAAGCGCAAGGTATGCTCGAAGTTTTGAGCAAGCAGGCGTTGGGCTTTGAAAAACTGGTGAAAGCCGCCGGAGGCACAGCCGACGACGCGGTGAAAATGCTTATCTCCGATAAACTGGAACAGTTGGTGGCGACCCAGGTGGAAGCGGTCAAGGGCATAAATATCGACAAAGTGACGGTATGGGATTCCATGGGCGGAAAGGACGGAGAGTCCACTACGGCAAACTTTATATCAAGTATGCTTAAAGCCGTGCCGCCTCTTAACGAAGTATTCAAAATGTCCGGCATGAAACTTCCCGAGTACCTCGGCAAAGTGGAGGACGCGGCGCCTGCGTTGACAGGGAGCGCCGATTCCGGCAAAAAGTCCAAAAAGACCGAATAAGCCGTGTGGCGGCTACCGCAAATCATGATACTGTTTTATGCTTGACAAATGTGATAAAACAGTGTACAATTGAGTGCAAGGAAATGAGCAGGTCAATTTTCGCATAACCCTTAATTAAGTTGCCCAACTGAATTTCCAATCTAATAGGAGGTTAAAGCGAAGATGGCTGACAAGATCTTGACTTGTAAAGACTGCAACAAAGAATTCACGTTTACCGAAGGCGAACAGGCTTTTTACGCGGAAAAAGGCTTTACTAACGAACCCGCACGTTGCCCCGAGTGCCGCAAGGCGCGCAAGGCGATGCGCAGAAACGGCGAACAGCGTAACGCGTAGTTTCACGTCTGCTTCGGAACAAGCGCGCGGCTTTGCGCTGTGCAAGCACGCCGCTTGCAAACCCGGAAACAAAAACCGGTCCTGTACGGACCGGTTTTTTATGTTCTTTCCGGCAAAAGAATTGCTTTTTGATATTCCATGTGGTACAATAAAAAAAACTATACATTTTTTCGGAGGCATACGCATTACTTATGACGGGCATAGCACAAAGAGCGCTCAGGGTGGCGCCGTCGCTTACACTCGAGATTACAGCCAAAGCAAAGACGATGAAGGCGGAAGGAAAACCCGTCGTGTCGTTCGGAGCGGGGGAGCCCGATTTCAACACGCCGGAATACATTGTTAAAGCAGCAGAACACGCGCTCGATAAAGGGATGACCAAATATACGCCCGCCTCGGGGACCGAAACTCTTAAAAAGGCGATATGCGAAAAATTCTTAAAAGACAATTCGCTTGAATACGAGCCGCGCGACATAGTTGTGTCAAACGGCGCAAAGCACGCTTTGTACAACACTTTTCTCGCGCTTGTCGACCCCGGCGACGAAGTGATCATACCCGCGCCGTACTGGCTTACGTATCCCGAACTGGTAAAGCTGTGCGAAGGAATTCCCGTTTACGTCGATACAAAGGCGGACAACGGATTTAAGATGACGGTGGACGAGCTTAAAGCTGCCGTCACCGATAAAACCAAAGCCGTGCTGATAAATAATCCCTGCAACCCCACGGGAGCGGTATATTCGCGCGAAGAACTCGTCGCGCTTGCAAAGTTTTTGGAAGGTACGGACATATATATAGTTTCAGACGAGATATACGAAAAACTGTTGTACGAGGGCGACGGATACTATTCGATAGCGCAGTATTCCGAGAAGATAAAAAACCGCACTGTAGTTGTAAACGGCGTTTCCAAAACGTATTCCATGACGGGTTGGCGGATAGGGTATACGGCGAGCAGTCCCGAGGTGGCGAAGGCGATAAGCAGTATTCAGAGCCATACTACCTCCAATCCCAATTCGATAGCCCAGTACGCGGCCCAGGAAGCGTACCTGCATGACGAGGGCGAAAAGTTTCTTTCGGATATGAAAGAGACTTTCGACGCCCGCCGCAAACTTATGGTGTCCGAGCTTGAAAAGATACCCGGCATAAAGTACATACATCCGGCGGGAGCGTTTTACGTGATGGTGGATATAGCGAAACTGCTGGGCAAAAAAACTCCCGGCGGCGCAGTGCTCGACAGCGCGTACGACGTTGCCGCCAGGTTGTTGAGCGAGCGGATGGTGGCGGCTATACCGTGCGAGTCCTTCGGAGCGCCCGAGTATTTAAGGCTTAGCTACGCCATAAGCGATAAAGATATAAAAACGGGGCTCGACCGTTTTGCGGCTTTTGTAAAGTCGCTTGAATAAACGGCATATATTCATATAAAAGTAATAAACGGCAGGGAGAGAAGCGGATAAAAGAATAATATGGCGAGAAAAAGAGAGGTAAAAGTCAATCATAAGACGGGACTGCTTGAAACCAAGCCGCACGATTACAGACTGCACGACGTATCGGAGCCGGAGCTTTACCGCGGTATTTTCGATTTCGACGAAGTTCCCAAGACCATATTCAACGACCTAATCGTTCCGCGCCACATGCCCGAACATATATTTATCACCGATACCACGTTCCGCGACGGACAGCAGTCCACTGCTCCGTTTACGGTGGAGCAGATATGCGAGCTGTACCGTTTGCTCGGCAAACTCGGCGGAAAAAAGGGGATAATACGACAGTCGGAATTCTTTTTGTACAGCGAAAAGGACCGTCGGGCGGTAATAAAATGCAGGGAAAAAGGACAGCGTTTTCCCGAAATCACAAGCTGGATACGCGCCAACACCGAAGATTTTAAGCTGGTGAAACAGCTTGAGATAAAAGAGACCGGCATATTGGTGAGTTGCAGCGACTACCATATTTTCAAAAAAATGAATATGACCCGCGGGCAGGCGATGGAAAAATATCTTGCCGTGGTCAAAGAGGCGCTCGGAGAGGGGATAGTTCCGCGTTGCCACTTCGAGGATATAACCCGCGCCGACTTTTACGGATTTGTCGTTCCGTTTGCGCGCGAACTGATGAAACTCGGCCGAGAGAGCGGAATACCGGTAAAGATAAGGGCGTGCGATACTTTGGGATTGGGCGTGACGTACCCCGGCGCCGCGTTGCCGCGCAGCGTTCAGGGAATAATCTACGGGCTCGGGTATTACGCCGAAGTGCCCTCCGAGCAGCTTGAATGGCACGGACACAACGATTTTTACAAGGTGGTCGCAAACGCCGCCACCGCGTGGCTTTACGGTTGCGGCGGCGTAAACTGTTCGCTCTTGGGCATCGGGGAGCGCACCGGCAACTGTCCCACCGAAGCCATGTGTATGGAGTACGCACAGCTGAGGGGCGCCTCCGACGGGATGGACTTCGGGGCGATAACCGAGATAGCCGAATACTTTGAAAAAGAGATAGGGTACGTGGTGCCGCCCATGACGCCGTTTGTCGGCCGCGCTTTCAACGCGACGCGCGCGGGGATACATGCCGACGGGATGCTCAAAAATCCCGAGATATACAACATCTTCGATACCGAAAAACTGCTCGGGCGCAAACCAAACGTCAGCGTATCCAACACGTCGGGGCTGGGAGGCATAGCGTATTGGCTCAACGGATATTACGAACTTTCCGGCGACGAGGCGATAGATAAAAGCGACCCGTTGGTGGCCGCGGTAAAAGCGCAGGTAGACGCCGAATACGCCGCGGGCAGAAATACGGTTATGGGCGACGACGAACTTGACAGCATGGTGCGTCTTGCCGATAAGCGCCGCCATAAACTGCTGGGCATGGGAACAAGCAAATAATTTAACTTTCAATAAATAAACCGCCGCGCGGTCGCGCGGCAAAAAGGAGAGTAAGAACATGGTCGAATTGATCTACGGAGCAAAAGGCACAGGCAAAACGCAACGTATCATCGAAAAAGCCAACGCGCGCGTCGCAAAAGCAAAGGGCAACGTTGTGTTTATAACGCCGGTAGATAAGTACAGTCTCGATATCGACAAAAACGTCCGCTTTGTAGTCACCGCCGAGTACGGCATAGAAAAAGCTTGCGCGCTCAAAGCCTTTATAAAAGGCATGATAGCCGGCAATTCGGATATCGGCGACGTGTACATAGACGGAATAGCGCGTATCGGCGATATCGATCCGATCGAGTTTATTCCCATGCTCGACGAGATATCTACCCGATACAACGTGGATTTTACGGTCACGCTCAGTATGGCGGAAGTTCCCGCGCAACTTAAAAGATATATTTAGTAAAAAAATTACGGCAAACGCGCGATTGTAAAATACCGCGCAGGCAATAATTACGTTAAAACTGTACATCCAAAAGGTATTTCGTAAAAAATGAAATTTTACAGTACTCGAAACAAATCGGTCTCGGTGACGGGAGCGGAAGCGGTATGCAAGGGAATAAGCGAGGAGGGCGGACTGTTCGTCCCCTCGAGTTTTCCCGTTTTTTCCAAAGACGAGATAATATCGTTTTGCGGCGCGCCTTACGAGGAGACCGCGGCTAAGGTTGTGGGAGCTTTTCTCCCCGAACTTGACGCACTTTGCGATTATACGGAAAAGGCTTACGGCAAATTCGACGGCGACCCCGCGCCGGTGGTAAAACTCGACGACAACGTGTTCGTAATGGAACTCTGGCACGGTCCCACCCACGCTTTTAAAGATATCGCGCTGACGCTGTTGCCGTATCTTCTCTGCGGCTCGAAGAAAATCACCGGTAACGACAACGTCACTCTTATACCGGTTGCTACAAGCGGCGACACCGGCAAGGCGGCTTTGGAGGGGTTTGCCGGAGTGGACGGTACCGGAGTCGCGGTTTTTTATCCCGACGGCGGCGTGTCGGAACTCCAACGTCTGCAAATGATAACCACCGATGGCGGCAACGTGTTCGTGTCGGCGGTCAAAGGCAATTTCGACGACGCGCAAACGGCTGTGAAAAAGGCGTTCACCGACGCCGAACTTGTCGGACGTCTGGCGGATATGGGAATAGAACTGTCGTCCGCAAACTCAATAAACTTCGGACGGCTCGCGCCGCAGGTAACGTATTATTTTACGGCGTACGCCGATTTGTTGGACGGCGGACAGATACGTTACGGAGATAAAGTGGACTTCTGCGTCCCCAGCGGAAACTTCGGAGATATACTTGCCGGCTATTACGCGCGCAAAATGGGTCTGCCGGTCGGCAGACTGATATGCGCCTCTAACGAGAACAACGTGCTTTGCGATTTTATACGTACGGGCACTTACGACGCGCGTCGCGAATTCCGCAAGACAAGCAGTCCCAGCATGGATATCCTTATTTCGTCCAATCTCGAACGGCTCGTTTTCGACCTTAGCGGAGAGGACGCGGAACTGACGGCGCTTCGGATGTCGGCTTTGAGATCGGAGGGCGTGTATTCGCTTTCGGCAAAAGAGACGGCGAACATGCAAGCCGTATTTGCGGCGGATTACGCCACGGAAGAAGAAGTCGCGGAGATCACGGAAACTTACTTCGAAGAATACGGATATATTATCGATCCGCACACGGCGGTGGCGGCGGCGGTAGCCGAGAAGTGCGTTATAGAGCGTCCCACCGTTATACTTTCCACGGCGTCGCCGCACAAGTTTGCCCCGTCGGTACTTTCGGCGATAGGAGAAAAACCTACGGGAAACGAAAAAAAGGACCTCGAACTTTTGGAAGAAGTAACCGCGTTGCCTGTTCCGCAGTCGCTTATAAGTTTGCCGAAGAAGGAAAAACTTTTTACCGGCAGCGTGGCGCTTGACGAAGTAAACGACGTTATTTTACGGCTTGCCGAAAGGATAAAACGCAAATGAACGAAGCGACAGAAAAGAAAAAAGTTATATTCAGCGCGGTAAAACCCACCGGCGCGCTCACCCTCGGCAGTTACGCGGGCGCGTTGAAAAACTGGATAGCGATGCAAAATGCGTACGAATGTTTTTACTGCGTTGCGGATATGCACAGCATTACCGTACGTTTGACTCCTGCCGATTTTCGGAAAAACACTATCGAGATGCTTGCCATGTATCTCGCTTTGGGCGTAGATCCCGAAAAGTGCACGCTTTTTGTACAGTCGCACGTGCCCGCTCACGCCGAGCTTTCCTGGGTGCTCAACTGCAATACGCTGTACGGAGAGGCGAAGCGTATGACCCAGTTTAAGGAAAAGAGCAAAAAAGATCCCGACAACGTAAACGTGGGACTGTTCGATTATCCCGTGCTCATGGCGGCGGACATACTGTTGTATCAGGCGGAATTTGTGCCGGTAGGGCAGGACCAGAAACAACATGTGGAACTCGCGCGCAATATCGCCCAGCGTTTTAACGGAAGATATTCTCCCACATTCGTACTGCCCGAACCGGTAATGCCCGAGTACGGCGCCAAGATATACGGTTTGCAGGATCCTTTGTCCAAAATGAGTAAGTCGGACGGCAATCCTAACGACTGCGTTTATCTTGCCGACGACGCCGATACGATCATGCGTAAATTCAAGGCTGCGGTGACAGACAGCGGGACCGCAATAAAATACGACAGCGCGGCAAAACCCGGAGTAAGCAATCTGTTGACCGTATATTCGGTGTTTTCCGGCGTTGCGGTCGAAAAAGCCGAGAAGGAATTCGAAGGATGCGGATATGCGGAATTCAAAAAGAGAGTCGGCGAGGCCGTGTGCGAATTTTTGCGTCCCGTGCAGTCGGAATACCGCAGACTGCTCGCGGATAAAGCGTATATCAATTCGGTAATGAAGAACGGAGCGGAAAAGGCGTCGCGCGTCGCGCGCAGAACTTTGTCAAAAGTGTACCGCAAAGTCGGCTTTATAGCTTTGGAATAAGGACGGCGGAAAGTGTACGGTTATGTTGTTCCCGTAAAAGCCGAACTGGGACAGGCCGATTTTTGTCTGTACAGGGCTTTTTACTGCGGCATTTGCAAATCCATAGGTAAAATGTTCGGTCAATCGCCGCGTTTTACAACAAATTACGACATGGTGTTTTTAAGCGTGTTGTTGCACGACTATAAAAAGCAGGAAGTGGAATTCGCAAACGAAAGATGCGTCTGCAATCCGCGTAAGAAAACTGTCGTACGCCGCAACGCCCTGTTTGACAAGATCGTCGCTGCGAATATAATACTGTCGTACGCAAAAGCCGACGACGACGTAATCGATGGCGGAGGGATAAAAAAGAAAGCCGCGCGGCGCATGCTTAAAAAGCATTACTTAAAAGCGGCGCGAATGTTGCCCGAAGCAAACGACATAGTTTTTTCCCAGTACGAAAAACTGCGCGCGCACGAAGAAGCGAACACCGCGGGAGTGGATAAAGTCGCGGACTGCTTTGCGGTAATGATGCAAAAACTGGGCTTGTTTTTGATCGGCGAGACCGACGAAAATCTCGGCAAACTTCTTTACAACGTCGGGAAATTCGTATACATCGCCGACGCTCTGGACGACGTGACCGAGGATTTCAAAAAAAAGCGGTACAATCCTCTCATAGCTCAGTTCGGGAATTTTGATAACCGAAAGCAGTTCATAGAGGACAATAAAAGCGCGCTGACGTTCATGTTTGCCGGCACGGTGAACCGGGCGATAGAGTGTTTCAACAAATTGACTTTTACCGGAGCGAGCGACTTGCTCTCCAACATTATATACAAAGGGCTTCGGGGCAAATGCGGAGAACTGCTCGGCAGCGAGAAAAAATTGCCTTTGCCTAAGATATAAACACACTGTCAACACATTTTTACGATAAAATATAATTAAAGGAGAAACTACAATGGGGATAGCCGTATTTTTGGGATTATTGTTTTTTGCGCTGTTTGCGGCGGGGATAGCTTTTTGCTTTCTTTCCGTAAAGAGCAAAAAAGGACGGCAAAAAAGTAAAGGCGACAAAGTTCGCGCCGGCATTTTCGGCGGGGGGGGGTTGCTCTTTTTGCTGTTGTTTATTTTTATTCCGTTCAGTTTCCACACTGTTGACGCCGGCGAAGTCGCGGTGGTCAAGCATTTGGGCGAAGCCCGCCAGATACGCACGTCGGGCACTTATTTCGACTTTTGGCTTACCGAAAAATACCAGACGTACGACGCTAAAGTCCAGAACCTGGGCATAGTGACCACCGCGTACTCAAAAGACGCCCAAACCATGGACGTTAATATGACCGTGCAATATCAAATAGACACTACAAAAGCGATAGATATCGCCAATCATTACGGAAATCTCGAAGTGCTCAGCAACCGCATAGAGAGCGTTTCGATAGAAAAAGCCAAATCGGTGCTCTCATCGTATTCGGCAATGACAATAATAGAAACGCGCGCTACGGTATCTCCCGAAGTGGAAACCGTTATAAAAGAGAGCGTAAACGACAATTATTATGTCAATATAGTTGCCGTGGTGCTTACAAATATCGACTTTACCGACGCGTTTGAAAAGACGGTTGAAGACAAGATGATCGCCGAACAGGAAAAACTGAAAGCCGAATACGAAAAGGCGACGGCGATAATAAACGCGGAAAAAGAATTGGAAGTGGCAAAGTTGCAGGCCCAGGCGCGCATAGAGGCGGCCAAGGCGGACGCTCAGGCGCAGATAGAGGCGGCAAAAGCGGAAGCTCGCGCGATCCAGCTGAAGTCGGTGGAAGTTGCGCGTATGCTCGGTTTTACGATAACCGAGAGTGCTACCGTCGAGAATGAGGACGGGACCGTAAGCATAGAATATACGATAGATTTCACCGATAAGAGTAAAGAGGAAATACAACTTATAACGGATTATCTTAAATACGTGGAATATCTTTCCAAATGGGACGGGAAGTTGCCCGGCGTTGTGATAACCGACGGTAACGCGTCCGTTATGATCCCCGTGCCCGGAGACCCTTCCGACACTCCCGTGAATCCGTAAAATAGATCCAATACGGCGTTCTATGTAAAGCCGCTATCGAAAACAAAAAAGAGGTAAAACATGAAAGATCCTTACAGCGTGCTCGGCTTGTCCGCCGAGACTCCTCAAGACGAACTTAAAGAGCGTTACGAAAAATTGAAAGCCGAATACGGCGAACAGCGTTTTAAGTCCGGCGCGGAAGGCAACGAGGGCGCGCGCAAACTCAGCGAGCTTGAAGCGGCGTGGTCTATGATATCCGCCGACTTCGAAAAAAAGCAAGCCGAAGAAACTTTCGGCGACGGCGATTACGGCGCGATAGACGATCTTATCAAAAACGGAAATTACGACGAAGCGCAGGCGCGCCTCGACGGTATCACCGCGCGCAACGCCAGGTGGCACTATCTGCAATCCATAATATATTATAAGCGCGAATGGCTCAGCGACAGTCGTACTCAACTTGCCGAAGCGGTGCGTCTCGACCCGCGCAACGATAAGTATAAGTCCGCGCTCGAAAAGCTGGACCTCGTTATAGGCAATCCGCAGGCCGATCCGCATGTTTTGGGCGTGGATCCCGCGCAGCAGCCTCCTTCGCAACAGGAAGGACAGATGTGCGGCGGCAATATGCTGAGCAACTGTTGTCTGGCGTACTGCCTTACCGATTGCTGTTGCAGTATGACCCGCTGCTGCGGGTAAAGAATTCCTTGTCGTCCCGGGCTCGGTCTAAGCGCATTATAAATACGGCGTAAAAACAAGCGGCGGAGGGAACAGGTTAAAACATATCGGAGCGGTATGAACAAAACGCGCAAACTGACATATACGGCGGTGGGCGCCGCGATAAGCGCGGTGTGCGTTTGCCTTACCAATTTCGGCTGGTTGAAAGTATCGCTTTTGATGTTTGCCGCTCTGTGTTACTATATCGTGTTTTTTAAGTGCGGCGTGTTGTACGGTATAGCCGACATTGCGATAAGTTTAACGGTCGCTTTTTTTGCTTTCGGTATAACGCCGCTGAGCTCGGCGTTTTTGCTGGATGCGATAATATTCGCTCCGTATTCGCTTATGGGATATTTTATGCGCAGGCTGTACTACACAAACGTAAAGACCGCGTTTTTGCGGGTGGGAATCACGGCGGCGTTTGCAAACCTTGCGCTGTGCGGAGTATGGTTTACCGCAAAGTGGATAACCACGATAGATATTGTGGAAATATCTTCCAAAATAGGCGGATATCCGGTGCTCGCGCTTTTGTTTACGCTTTTTGCGCTCGTTTTCGATTTATTGTTCAACCAGTTGAGCATAAGACTTATAAAACTCATAAAATAAACGCGGCGCCTTCGCGCCGTTTTTTATTGCGGCGTTACCGCGCGCCGGAGGCGCATAAGTCAAATGCCGCAAGAAAAGAGCGGCTGTTGCCAAATGCGAAAAACGTCTTAAAATCGCTTGACACCGACGCTGCGGGTATGATAACATAAATAGGCACCGCGATCGGGGTGTTATTTTTCTATGGGAGCCGAAAAGGCGTTAGGACCATAAAGGAGTTACAGACATGGCTGCTACTACGAGAACGCGTATAACGCTTGCTTGCACCGAGTGCAAACAGCGCAACTACGACAATATGAAGAACAAGAAGAACGATCCCGACAGGATCGAACTTAAAAAATACTGCAAGTTCTGCCGTAAGCACACCGTTCATAAGGAGACGAAGTAAAAATGGCGAATAACAACGCGGTTCAGAGCGAAAAGCCCAAAAAGCGCGGCAGGGTAAAAGAGACTTTTGCCGAGCTTAAAAAGGTGACCTGGCCTACGTTCGGTAAAACCATGAAACAAGTGGGAGCCGTTTTGGTCGTCACGCTGTTCTTTTTTGTTATACTGCTTGTTATGGATTACCTTTTGGGACTTGCCCACGGCAAACTCATAGACGGATTGGGAGAGACCGGTTCGGTAGTGACCGCCGCGGTAAACGGACTTAAAAGCGCGGCAGCCTCGTTGACCGGCAGTGCCGCCGCATTACCGTTACTCTTTTAGTTGGGGAGATAGTCGTGGAAGAAGCGAAGTGGTATGTTTTGCACACCTACTCGGGTTACGAGAACATGGTGCGCGACAATCTCAGAATGGTTTTCGAGAAGAACAACATGCTCGACCGTCTTTTGGAGATCACTATTCCCATGGAAGACGTCGTAGAGGAAAAGAACGGAAAGCGCAAGATAGTCCAGCGCAGGATGTTCCCTTGTTATGTTCTTATAAAAATGATATACAACAACGATATGTGGCACATGATCACCAACACGCGCGGCGTGACGGGGTTTGTTGGACCCAAAGGATATCCGGCGCCGCTTACCGACGACGAGATAAAGCGCATGCATCTTGAAAAGCCGGTAAACGTGGAAACCGATTACCGCATAGGCGACTCCGTAAAGGTTACCCAAGGGCCGTTGGAAGGCTTTAACGGCGAGATAGAATCGGTGGACGCCGCCGCAGGCAAGTGCCGCGTTATAGTGAGCATGTTCGGCAGAGAGACGCCCGTCGATCTCGAACTGTATCAAATAGAAAGAGCCCTGTGATAGATCGGCCGATATGGACGCCGGTTAAAGAAATACCCAAAACAAATAGATATCAATTCGGGAGAGGAGTTTTGCGGAGAGCAAAACGGTAAACCTCGTTATCACCGCGATTGCTATATAAAAAGTAAGCAAGGAGAAAACAAAAATGGCAAAAAAACTGCAAGCCGTAGTAAAGCTCCAATTGCCCGCCGGCAAGGCGACCCCGGGACCTCCCGTCGGTAGCAGCCTCGGCCCGCACGGCATCAATATTCCGGGCTTTACCAAAGAGTTCAACGAAAAGACCCGCGGACAAGAGGGACTTATCATCCCCGTCGTAATAAGCATTTACGCCGACCGTAGCTTTACCTTTGTGCTTAAAACCCCTCCGGCCGCCGTGCTTATCAAAAAAGCGTGCGGCATAGAGAGCGGCTCGGCAAAGCCCAACAAAGACAAAGTGGCTAAAATAACCAAAGCTCAGCTCACCGAGATAGCCACCACCAAAATGCCCGATCTCAACGCGGCGAGTTTGGAAGCCGCCGTTAGCATGATAGCGGGCACGGCGCGCAGCATGGGCGTTACCGTGGTAGACTAAGGAGGGCGTAAACAATGAGCGGAAAAAATTACAGAGACAGCGTTAAAGCTCTCGATCTTTCAAAAGCGTACGAACCCGCGGAAGCTATAAGCGCGGTCATCGCATCTGCAAAAGCGAAATTCGACGAGACGGTGGAACTCCACGTTCGTCTCGGCGTCGATCCCCGTCAGGCCGACCAGCAGGTCCGCGGCACGGTAGTTCTTCCCAACGGCACCGGTCGTAGCGTAAAAGTTCTGGTTATCGCAAAGGGCGAGAAGGCGGATATAGCGGTCAAAGCCGGAGCCGACATAGTGGGCGCCGAGGAAATAATCGCAAAGATCCTCAACGAAAATTATCTCGATTTCGACGTGGTGATAACTTCGCCCGATATGATGGGACAGATGGGTCGCGTGGCTAAGATACTCGGACCCAAAGGACTCATGCCTTCGCCCAAGTCCGGCACCGTTACGCCCGATATCGAAAAGGCTATCAAAGAGACCAAAGCCGGCAAGGTGGAATACCGCGTTGACAAGACGGCTATCATCCACTGCCCGATAGGCAAAAAGTCGTTCGGAGCGGAAAAACTGCTTGAAAACTTTAACGTTTTGATGGAAGCCATAGTAAAAGCGAAGCCCGCCGCCGCAAAAGGCACTTATGTAAAGAGCGTGTATACCGCGTCCACCATGGGTCCCGGCGTAAAGGTAAATTACAGAGTATAAATATCTTACGGTCGCCTCGGCTACGCCGGGGCGCGCGACCGTAACGGCGTTGTCTTCCGGACGCATTCCGGAGATACGGCGAATATCGTTTTATAACCATATTCGAAAACATAACGCTATCCCAATTAAACTTTTGCCCGATACGAAATATTCGCACGGCAAAAGACCTGAGACAACAAGCGTCGCATGCGACTGAAATGACCGCGAGGTCGGCTTGTCGAGGTGTTGATAATCTTTTGTTAAAACAAAGGACCTTGTACGCCTCGTTTGATCGGGGCGTTTGTTTTATAAAAGTCCGCGTATGTCAACAAGCGTGAATCCGCGGACGGACAAAAAAAATAAAACAAGGAGGTAAAGGAAATTGTCTAAGGAAGCAATCGAACTCAAAGCAAAACAAGTGGAAGACATCGCCGATAAGGTGAAAAGAGCCAAATGCGTAGTGCTTGTGGATTACCGCGGACTTACCGTAGCGCAGGACACCGAAATGCGCGTAAACATGCGTAAAGCCGGAGTGGACTATAAAGTGCTCAAAAACCGTTTGGTGCTCCGCGCGTTCAACGGATGCGGTTTCGACGGTTTCGAGAAAGTTCTCGAAGGTCCCACCGCGGTGGCTTTCGGTTACGAGGACGCGGTAGCTCCCGCTAAGATCGTATCGGAAACCATTGCCAAGACCAACAACAAGATAGCTATCAAGGGCGGTATCATAGAAGGCAAACAAGCCGACGTGGCGGAAATAAACGCGCTTGCCAAAATTCCCGCAAAGCCCGTGCTTGTCGGACAGTTGCTCGGCATGCTTACCAATCCCATGCGCAGTCTTGCCGTCGCTATCAGCGAGATCGCCAAAAAGCAGTCGGCCTAAAAAGCCGTTGCGGATAAGCCGTTTGCCGCATGTTTCATAACGCGGCAAGTTCGGCCGACACATTGTCGTCAAACAAAAAACAAAAAAACGAAATCGCGCAAAGCGCGTAAATAAAATAAGGAGAAATATTAAATCATGGCAGATTTGAATAAAATGTTGGAAGAAGTTAAAGGCATGACGGTAGTCGAGCTTAACGAATTCGTTAAGATGCTCGAGGAAGAATTCGGAGTTTCGGCCGCCGCTATGGCTGTTGCCGCTCCCGCGGCCGGCGGAGCCGCCGCCGCTCCCGCCGAGGAGGAAAAGACCGAGTTCAACCTTGTCCTTAAAGAGGTCGGCGCAAACAAGATCGCCGTTATCAAGGTTGCCCGCGAGATAACCGGACTCGGACTTTCCGAAGCAAAGGCTTTGGTCGACGGAGCTCCTTCCACTATAAAGGAAGCTATGCCCAAGGACGCGGCGGAGGAAGCCGTAAAGAAGTTCCAGGAAGCCGGCGCTACCGCGGAGCTCAAATAATCTTACAAAAACATTTCGTCGAATACCCCGCTCTTTTCGAAGCGGGGTATTTCTTTGTTTCCGATAACGATATTTTCGGTTTTTGGCGACGCTCGCGGCGTATTTGTTGACAACGCGCGAAATAATAGTGTATTATATATAGGTTATAGGGATATCATACATAAAAAGAGGATAACATGTCCGGTATCAAAGAAAAAATGCGCTCATTCAAAAATAAACATTCCGCACTCTGCGAGATAGTGCGTTTTTTGGCGGTGGGCGGGATAGCCACGCTTGTCGACATGTTTGTAATGGGCATAGTGCTGTACGCTTTCGATCCCGCGTTGTATCCCGGATTTTTCAACGTGTTTTACGGCGGGGGGGGGCCCCCCCCCCCCCCCCCCGTTTTTTGGGGGGGGGGGGCCCCGGGGGGGGGGAATTCTGGTCTACAGCCGCATTGCGCAGGAG
>CATKCE010000041.1 GCA_949744905.1 uncultured bacterium | reverse complement strand
GCTACGAGTAGCCTAATTCGTCCACGAAAAAAAGTACAGAAAAGGCACAGCTTAACGCTATGCCTAAATCTTTTTATTTGCGTTTTATTAAATTCCTTATGGGAATTACCGTAACGTGTGCAAGGGTTTTTCTTATTCATATAGTTCTGAGATAAATATCAGTGTTTGCTTTCGGCTATCTTTGCGCGCAACTGGGCGATTGCGGCAGTCATAACGGCTTTTGCGCCTCCGACGTTTACTTCATAAGATTTGCCCGCCACGGTGAATATAACGTTGTTTGTGGTGCCGGGTATCCACACGGGAACTTCTTTTGCTTTCTTTTTGGCGTCTATAACGTCGTGCCGCACTTCGGTGGTAACGCTGTTCATTGCCACCGACGCGATATCTTTGTACATTATGCTGACCGAGAGTTCGTTGCTGTATCTGTCGGTAAGCGAGACGGTGCGCGAATAAATGTACATCGTATCGGTGGAATACAATAAAAATGTTGTGGTTATCCGCGACGTGCGCGCTTTATCGTCCGCGCCCATTTTTACATATTCGGCGTCGTCGAATTCGGGGGTGCACACTTTAAGAGGATCTATTATCCAGGCGGGCGGAGTGCTTAGTCCCAGCGCCGCAAGCACGCCCTGGCTGGTTATCTCGCCGGCGCGTTTGCTTACAAGTTCGTCGAACTGCTCGTCCGTTACCATGGGTATCTTCTTTTTGCTCAGGCACCCTTTTTTCTTTTGCGTATTGAAAAAGTAATTTACCGCGAGTATTTCTTCGTCCGATTTGCCTTTTACCGCTTCTTCATAAGCCAGTTTGCGCAGTTCCTGCTGTTCTTTATATTCCTCGTTCATTTTATCCGTCCTTATTTTCATTTTTTTATTAGTATATAACTTTTGCGCGGTTTAGTCAATAGCCTTGAAAATAAATTTTGCATACGCTTGACGCATGAGCGCAAAAGGAGTATAATTACCGTTGTGCGGAAGTGGCTCAACGGTAGAGCGTCAGCTTCCCAAGCTGAACGTTGCGGGTTCGAGTCCCGTCTTCCGCTCCATCTTTGTTGGATAAAAATGTTATCCAACTATAAAAGCCTTGAAAACTATATGTTTTCAGGGCTTTTATACTATATTTAGTGGATATGTGTAAAAAGTCGAAAAGGAAATTAGCTTTGTATTTTACTGTTGTCTTTTTTGAATAATTGTAAAAAACAGGACTTGAACTTACGACTATTGATAAACACAGCTTACATTGTCTTGATTAAGAACAGAATATATAAATTTTACGCGCGTAGATATATCAGCGTTTCCGCAATCTAACAGTGCGGCAATATAGGGGATAAGCATTGAATGGTCACTTTTATATTTGGGTGATACGATAATTTTGTCATTGGTTATTTCAAAAATGGAAAATAATTTTTCTTTATTTAACCATGAGATAAAATATTTAATTTTAGAATCTTCGTTAAAATAACTTGTAATGTTATCAGCTGGTTTTAACTTGTTATATATAAGTTCATTTATAATTTTTTTCAAAGTTGTTTTTTCGTTGCAAATATAGGAAATAAAGATAAGATAATCTTCATATTTTTCCAAATTTGTTTCACATGGTTCAATGTGGGTGATTTTATCAATGAAAAAGCAGAAAAGTTTTTTTATTTTGTCGCTATAACTATCTAATGTTATATATCGTGAGATAAAATCGTGATGACTTGTTATTTCATATTTCGGTGGAGCGATTATATAAGTAAATTGTTTGTTTAGAAATTCAGATAGTTTAGGAAAGAAATTTTTTGTAATAAATAAAGTATTATTTTTTATGTGCCATAAATTAGTCATTGCATTTAGTTCAAACGGATGCTTGGTAACACACAAACGACATGTATTACTCATGTCTAACTCATCCAAATCGATTTGCATAAAAGTTTGCGTTTTAATATTGGGATAAGTTAAAAGATAAAAACATATAGTTTTGTTCAAGTCTGTTATTGTGCAATGTAAATTTGCGTCTAATTCAACATCGTTAAGAACAAAATCTCTCAAAGGAAAATATTCTATATTTTTCTTTTTACTTTGTGCGTACTTAATTGTATTGACCGTGGCGCCGGAAGTAATATCAAAATTCCAGAAAGCAAGTACTATATCAGATTTATCAACCATATATTTATTGCGGTCTTGCATACAGCGAGTATATTGCTCGGACAAAATTGTAATTTCGTTTGCATTGTTCAAAATTTTTTGGTAGCGTTCTTTGTCTTTTCTTGACCACTTCAAATCTTGATTTTTGCAAGGGATAGCAATTTCAAGTTTGATATTTTCATAACTATGGTCGCGTAATTCAATAACCGATTCCGCAAAGTCCATATCTACGCCTAAGGCTCCGCCGCAGATAAAGTAATTAAAATCGTATTTACTTATAAGGTAGTCTATATAACATACCATCGTTTCGGTGTATTCTTGGTGTGAAGGACATTCTTTATCGCTATAGTCCCAAGGGAAATTTTTCGGACGATGCCCGGTTACACAACATACTTTATATTTTTCTTTCATATTTATATGGCTCCTATATGGTTTAGTTTGATATTAAAATGTGAATGTTCAGCACACTGAACTATAAATTTTTTATCAGTAATTTATACTAACTATGGTTCGCTATAAAGAACCATGGGAGGTAGTATGACGGTTATTGAGTCAGTCGTGACAAGACTGCAAGTTATAATGAACGAAAAATCTATCTCACAGTATGATATTCACAAAAACGGGGGAATAGCCAAATCAACGATATCGCAGATACTTAACTTGAAACATAATAAAATAACTTTGAATATATTGTATGAAATACTATCGACAATGGGCATATCGTTAAAAGAGTTTTTCGACGACCCTGTATTTGACGGGATTACGGAATGACGGCATAATAAAAAAACAGCGCGTCGCATGTGTAGCGGCGCGCTGTTTGCGTGTTTGCCGATTATCGTATTGTTACATTGCCGGACCGGTCGCGGACGGTGCGTAAACTCTCGCCGCAAGTTCCTGATTGAGCGCGTAAAGACCTTTGGCGTCGTTTCCGAAAAGTTCCATTTTCTTTATCATATCCTCGGCGTTCTTTTCTTCTTCGCCCTGTTCTTTTATAAACCAGTCTAAAAACTGCATGGTCTTAAAGTCTTTTAACGCAAACGCTTCGGCGTAAATGTTGTTTATAAGCGACGTAACGTACTGCTCGTGTTCGAATCCGGCTTTTAACGGCGCGGTGCGGTCGGCGAATTTTTTGTCGGGCTTTGCTATCTGCTCGAATTCGACGCGCACGCCGTTATCTATGAGATATCTGCGCATCATCATGGCGTGATCGCGTTCCTCCTGCGCCTGCACTTCGTACCAGTGCTCGAATCCGTCGAGGCCTTCGTTTGCGTAGTAATTCGCAAAGTCGAGGTACAAATAGCCGGAGTACAGCTCTTTGTTGACCTGCGTGTTTATAAGTTTTGCGATCTTGTCGTTTAACATGTGTAAATCCTCCGTCGTGGAATATTACATTTATTATATACTCGGCGGCGTAAAAAAGCAATGGAATTCGACGTGAAATCGCAATTCCGTTTACTTGCAAAATTCCTTTTAGCGGTGTATACTTGTTTGGTAAGACCGATAAGGAGAAAATCAATGAAATACGAAGAAATAGCCTTAAAATACGGGGAATATGCCGGAACTCTTTATGTTTACGAGCAAAGCGATTACAAAGAAATGCCAGTCGGGTCGCGTCCCGCTATGCTCGTATTGCCTGGCGGCGCATACGCGATGTGCAGCGACCGCGAATGCGAAGTGGTGGCTATGGAGTTTTTTAACCGAGGATACAATGCGTACGCGTTAAAATATCCTTGCGCACCCGCGCGCTATCCGGTGCAGCTCGTTGTGGCGGCAATGGCGATGGATACGATACGCAAACGCGCAAAAAGCGCAAAGACCGACCCGCGCCGCGTGTTCGCGTCGGGCTTTTCGGCGGGCGGGCATCTTTGCGCGTCGCTCGCAAACTGTCCTCCCGATCTCGCAGAGGTAAAAGGATACGAATTCCGTCCCGACGGGATAGTTCTCGGTTATCCCGTAATAAGCGAACGTCTGGGCGAAAAGCAAAGTTTTTTGAATCTTTTCGGCGGTGCGCGTACGGCGGATTGCGATTGGCTGGAGCTTGACCGTTCGGTCGGAGCATACAATCCTCCCGCGTTTATCTGGACTACCGCGGACGACGGCATAGTGCCTTCCGTCAATTCGCTTGCGTATGCTGCCGCTTACGCGGACAAGGGCTTAAAATACGAGTTGCACGTTTTCCGCACCGGACCGCACGGCATGAGCGTTGCGGATTCGCGCGTAAGCCAGATGTCGCCGGAGTGCGATGATCCCTGCGTAGCGCGCTGGACGGATTACGCCGACGCGTTTTTGCGGAGCATTTAACGTACGGTATGGCTATTTTAGAAATAAAAAATCTTTCGCACACTTACGACGGCAAACCGCTGTTTTCAGACGCGAGCCTAGCCATCAATAACGGCGAGCACGTGGGCATAGTCGGACTGAACGGCGCGGGCAAGACCACGTTTATCAATATAATATCCGGTAAACTGCCGCAGGACGAAGGCGAAGTAAAATGGATGGGCGGCATCCGCAGGGGATATCTCGACCAGCACGCCGACATAGACCGCGGCAAAACGGTGATGGAATATCTGCGGGATGCTTTCTCGTATTTATATAACGAGAACGCGCGCATGGAACAGATGTACGCCGATATGGCGGATATCACCGATGAGAAAGAACTCGACCGCCGCATAGAAAAAGCGAATAAGATTCTCGACAGACTTACCGACGCCGGTTTTTTCGAACTCGATTCCGGCATAAAAAAAGTGGCGGGCGGACTGGGCATAGCCGCTTTGGGATACGACACGGTTATCGGAACGCTCAGCGGCGGACAGCGCGCAAAACTCATGCTTGCAAGGCTTCTTTTGGAAAAACCGGACATCATGCTGTTGGACG
>CATKCE010000040.1 GCA_949744905.1 uncultured bacterium | reverse complement strand
TATTTCCGCGAACTTGTAAAAAGGGATGTGATTTTCGATTTTGTCGATATCTATGGCGACGGTTTGGCATATGCGGACGAAATAGCGTCGCTTGGCGGTAATATATATACGTTACCCAACTATAAAAAACATCCTGTAAAAGCAAAGAAACTCATGACCGGTATAATAAAAAACGGCGGGTACGGATGCGTCCATATTAATATGTTGTCGGCGGCGAATTTATTGCCGATTAAAGCGACGTTAAAGGCGGGAAGCGTACCAATAGTTCATTCGCATAGCACCGGTACGCAGGGCTTTATAAGACGGTTTATGCATAATGGCAATGTTAAAATGTTGCGTAAAAAAGCGGCAATCAAACTGTCTTGCGGCGATAAGGCAGGCAAATGGCTGTACGGAGACGAGCCTTTTGAAATCGTTCCGAACGCCATAAGCATTGACGAATTTTCATTTGACGGAAGACAGAGAAACAAAATAAGAGTGGAGTGCGGCATAGACGAGAACGATTTCGTTTTGGGCTTTGTGGGAGCGTTAGTCAAAGTAAAGAATCCGCTGTATCTTCTCGATATACTTGAGCGGACAAAGACGCGCTTAGATTGCGGCGTAAAGCTTCTTATAGTCGGCGACGGCGAACTTAAACCGGAATTATTGCGAAGAGCCGCGGAACTCGGTTTATCGGACGACGTTATAACAGTTGGCAGACAGACTCCGGTCGCTCCTTGGTATTCGGCGATGGACGCGTTTTTGCTTCCGAGTTTATACGAAGGATTTGTTATCGTGGGCGTAGAGGCGCAGGCAAACGGCTTACCTTGCTATATGAGCACAAATGTTCCGAGAGAAACAGAACTTACCGATAATGTGCGTTTTCTCGATATAGACGGCGATGCTTCGAACTGGGCGGAAAGCATTTTGTGCGGTGTCGACGCTTTTGAACGCGGTAAATCGAAATTAAAAGGGACGGTTTACGATATTACCGTTTCGGCTGACAGACTGAAAAGCATTTATGAAAAAGTTTGCCATGAAGGAACTTTTGCGCAATGATAAAAACGTTACATTACTGTTGGTTCGGCGGACAGCCGCTTCCCGACAATGTAAAAAAATGCATGGAAAGCTGGGTAAAGTTTTGTCCGGAGTTTACGCTGAAACGTTGGGACGAAACAAATTTCGACGTGCAGTCCGTTCCTTTTGTAAAAGAAGCGTACGAGGCGAAAAAATGGGCGTTTGTATCCGATTATGTGCGCGCAAAAGCTCTGTACGACGAGGGCGGCCTATATGTCGATACTGACGTGGAATTTTTGCGGGGGATAGACGATCTGACAGACAGTTCATTTATAGGCTTTGAATCGCCGGCAATCGTCGCTCCTGGGCTCATATTGTATGCGGCGAAGCCCAAAGAGGAGTTTTTTGGAAAAGTGTTGCGCTATTACGAAAACATCCACTTTGACGACGCGATGAAAAGCAAGATTACGTCACCGGTGATATACACCGGTATCCTGGCTGAAGACGGACTTATTCAAAACAACAGTTTGCAGAAGGTAGGCGAGATGACGGTATATCCTATGGAATACTTTCAGCCGCTCGGAGATAAAAGTTACGGCATAAAAAAACAGTTTACCGAGAATACCAGGACGATACACCATTATGACGCCAGTTGGATAAGTAAGACAGATAAGATATACTTCGGCTTGATAAGAAGACACGGTAAGCTAAGCGGGCGTATGATATTCGTATTCCGTCATCCTATTGCGGCATTGAAAAAATTGTTTAAGCGTAAACAAGTATGAAAGAGCAGATTTTCGGAAAACGAAAAACAAGCGCTACGTATAAAGTATTGATCGCTTTTGTGATTTATACGGTTTTTTGCTGCTACTACAATTTATTTTTTGCAAACGGCGGAAGGATAGCGGCGTTGCTGCCGTTAAGTATCGGTGGGTTACTGTTGTTATGGGTGACATATTCTATAACCCGCAAAAGACGGGCAAAATTGATGAAAGCCATCGCTGTAGTATTCGTGTTTGCCGTAGCTCTTGTTTTTACGGTAATAAAAACAAATTCAGGTTATGAAAATTCCATACAGATGCTTACTCTTATCGCAAGTTTGTATCTGATATCGGTAGAGCCTCTGAAAAAAAACGAATCTGAAAAATTGTTTGCGATACTGCTTATAGGATGCGTAGCGATTATGCTTAACACGGCCACGGGCGGAGTGACGCAAGAGGGAAAGATAAATCCCAATACCGGCGGTTTTATATCTACGGTGCTGTATTGCGTGGGAATAGGATTATACGTAAAATATAAAAAAGTTCATTATTTTATCATATCCGCAGCATGTTTCGCTTTGCAATTCGTGTACGGCTCGCGGTCTTCGTTGGGCGGTTGCATATTGTATACTCTGTTAACTTTT
>CATKCE010000039.1 GCA_949744905.1 uncultured bacterium | reverse complement strand
CTTTTGATGCGCGCGATACGTGCGGACCGTTTGGGCTCGTGTATTTTTTACGGACCGCCGGGGGCCGGAAAGACCACGCTCGCGTCTATAATCGCGGCAAACACGAAAGGCGAGTTCGTAAAGTTGAACGCCGTGTCAAGCGGAGTTGCCGACGCGAAGCGGGTGATAGAATGCGCGCGCGACGCGCGGAAAATGTACGGCAAAAAGACTTATTTACTGCTTGACGAATGCCACCGTTGGAGCAAGGCGCAGTCGGATTGCGTGCTGTCCGCGATAGAAGACGGAAGCATAATATTCATCGGTTCCACCACCGAAAATCCTTATGTCGCCATGACTCCCGCCATAGTGTCCCGTTGCCGGATATTCGAATTATTGCCTCTTGCCGACGGCGACGTGCGCGAAGGACTCGTCAGGGCACTCCGCGATAAAGATCGCGGTTTGGGCGCGTATGATATCGAAATAAGTGACGAGGCTGTCGATCAATTCGTATGGGGCGCCAACGGAGATATGCGCAACGCGTTAAACGCGCTCGAACTTGCGGCGCTTTCCAGTCCGCCGGATAAAAACGGAAAAATAGTCATAGACCTGAAAGTTGCCGAGCAATCGGTACAGCGTAAAGCGATATCGGTCGATAAGAGTCTTTATTACGATATGCTTTCGGCATTTTGCAAGTCGTTGCGCGGTTCCGATCCCGATGCTGCTTTGTACTGGGCGTTCAGACTGATAGAAGCTGGTTACGATCCTCTTATGATATTCCGCAGAGTTTTGGCGCATGCCGACGAGGATGTGGGAACAGCCGATAGCAACGCTCTGGTAGTGGCTGCAAGCGCTTATACGGCGTACGAAAAACTCGGTTTGGCGGAGGGCAGACAGGCTCTTGCGCACGCTATAATTTACGTGTGCACCGCGCCTAAGTCGAATGCCGTATACACGGCAATGAACGCCGCGATAGATGCGGTCAAACAAACTGGCGACGCGAAGGTTCCGCATTATCTGCGCGACAGGTCTTACACGCACGCGGTTGACGACGGAAGCGTATACAAGTATCCGCACGATTACGGAGGGTACGTTGCCCAGCAGTATCTGCCGGATTCGCTTGCAGGCGAAAAATTTTATAGGCCGGGCGATAACGGCAGAGAAAAGGATATCAAAGAATTTATGCGGAAGATAGACGAAAATATAAAAAAGGACGGAGGAAAATAAATATGTTGAAAATAGAACATCTTACCAAATCGTATGCCAAAAGCAACGTAAACGCCGTAGACGATCTGTCGCTGGAATTGAGACCGGGCGAAATATTCGGCTTTTTGGGCCCCAACGGCGCGGGCAAGACTACTACAATAAAGATACTTACCGGTATACTGCAATACGATAAAGGCAGTGTATCTATTTGCGGCAACGATCTTAAAACCCAAAGCGTTGCGGCAAAACACAGTATCGGTTACGTGTCCGACAGCCACGTCATATATGATAAGCTTACCGGACGCGAATATGTGGATTTTATGGCGGACGTTTACGGTGTCGACGTACATACCCGTAAAGAGCGTGCCGAAAAACTTTTGGACAAGTTTGAACTTCGCGGCGCGTTCGATTCGCAAATAAGAACGTATTCGCACGGAATGAAGCAGAAAATAAGCATTATAGGCGCGCTTATACACAGTCCCGATCTATGGGTGCTTGACGAGCCCATGACGGGACTCGATCCGCAGTCTGCTTTCCAGCTTAAAGAACTGATGAGGTCGCATTGCGACGAGGGCAAAACGGTGTTTTTCTCCACGCACGTTTTGGAAGTCGCCGAAAAGATATGCGACCGCGTGGGCATCATTGTTAAAGGCAAACTTATCATGGTTGGAAGCCTTGCCGAAATAAAGGAAGCGCAGGGCGACAGCTCTCTCGAAGATATCTTCCTTTCGGTTGCGGGAGGCGGCAATGAGTAACTTCCGTTCGATTTTCAAATTACAGCTCGTCAATATGTTCCGTCGCGACCGTAGCGACGGAAAGTCCAAAAAGGGACTTGCCACCTTGATAGCGATATCGGTGTCTTACGTACTTATAGCGGCTATGCTGGTGTATGTCGTTTGGCTGATGGGCACGGTTTTTTCGGAAGCGGAGCTGCAAAGCGAATTTCTTACGCTCATATTGATAGGCGGCTTGTTTTTTGTACTTATCTTTGGTATCGTTACCGTTTTGACCGGTTTGTATTTTTCAAAAGATACCGAATTTTTCCTCGCGCTTCCCGTCAAGCCGAGCGTCGTTTTCGCGGCCAAACTCGCCGTGGTGTATTTAACGGAATTATGCGTGACCGCCGCCGTAATGATACCGTGTCTTATAACGGCGGGCATCGTAATGGAAATGCCGGCGGTATTTTACATTATCATGCCGTTTGCCGCAATACTCACGCCGGCGATACCGTTGTTTTTGGCGTCTATCATAAGCATTCCCATCATGTATATAGTGTCTTTCATGAAAAACCGCGGCGCTATTGGTTCGATAGCCGTTCTTATATTGTTCGGCGTGTTTTTCGGGGCGTACTATTTCGGCATAAGCAAATTGCAGAACGTCGATTTTGAACAGATGGATATATCGGTCATACGCAATGCAATGGTCGTGTTGTCTAATACGCTTTATCCTTTGTACGCATTGTCGCGCGCTATGACGCTTACGCCTGTGTTCGGTTTGGGATCGGCCGCTTCGGTGGCGGTAAATCTATTGATATACGCGGGCAGTATTGCCGCTGTGGGATCGGTCGCGCTGCTTATAAGCGCGGCGGTGTACCGTCGCGGCGCGGCGGGACAGTTGGAAGGCGCCAAAAGAGACAAAGTCTCCAACGTTGAATTCAAAAGTTCCGGCACAGTGAAAGCGTTAATGAAAAAAGAGTGGCGCGAAGTATTGCGCACTCCGGCGTTTGCTCTCAATTGTCTTTTGGGGATAGTCGTTTGTCCGCTGATAGTGGTATTTATTTGGCTGACGCAGAATTCGTATACGGCGATCGAGGATGCCGGCGGGACCATAGATCCTTCAAGCATAACGTTGTTCGGAACTATAATGCGTTACATCATGCTTGTTTTTATCATGTTTATGAGCGTAGGCACAAACGCCGGTCCGTCGACGACTTTTTCCCGCGAGGGCGAGAAGTTTTATTACTGTAAAATGTTGCCGGTGGCTTTTCCCGCTCAGGTAAAGGCAAAATCTTACGTTTATTTTATAATAGAATGTATATCTTCTATATTGGGGATAGCCGCGGTATCTATAATGGATTTCGATATGGTATTTTTGATATGTTCTGTATTGTTCGTTATCATATTCAATTACGGCTCCGTCAATATGGCGATGCTGCTTGACTTGAGACGTCCCAAACTCAAATGGGTGACCCCCAACGAAGCGGTAAAACACAACCGCAACGTTGTGTTTACAATGCTTTTCACATTGTTGGCGTCGGCTGTTTTGGCGGTGACCGGGATCTCGGTATATATTATAGTATTTTCGAGATTGGGCGAAATCGCCGCGACTGCGATATCGTGGTTTTTGATGTTTATTATAGTGTCCGCTTATGCGGTGCTGTCTACGGCGTTTTTGTATAAAGACTGCGAAAAGTATCTCGATGCGATAGAATTATAAAAGATACGTTTAAAAACGCGCCTTTCAAACGAAAGGCGCGTTTTCGCGTTACAGATTTATTGTGTGTTCGTCGTCGCGTATCAAAGCGATATTGAACACGAAATATTTTCTCGTAAAAAAGTTGAATACGAACACAACGACGGTGATGATGATCTTTATCCACCATACGTTACTGCCGGAAAGGCCGAAAAAGTGCGAGCATATAAGACTTCCTACCGTGGTTATCGTCAAACCTATCATGGCGAATATAGCAAACTTCGCAAAACCTTTGGCGTTTTTTCCGACGTTGCCGTATTCGTACACAAAGAACACGCTCATGATATAGTTAAACAGTATAGACACTATAAAGCTGAGTACCAGAGACGTTACGTAAACGGACATCGGCGGCGAATAGGGAATACCCGTTACGGTTTTTCCGGTGAATACGCCGATAAATCCGTCGTAATGTTCATGACCCGCCATATAAAGAATTAGCGCCGTCAATATGAAATCTATCAGAGTGGAGGCTATTCCCACTAAAATAGATTTGAGATATTCCCGGCGGACTCTTTTATTTTTAAGCGCCTTGAAAAATTCTTTCATTTTTCCGGTATGAAACGTTCGAATATTATATTATCGCAACAGTTCTTTACTTTTTCGTGGTCGGCGTTACTGCGGACCGTCCAGGCAAGCGTCGGCAAGTTCGCTTTGGTAACGTATTTGTTCGGCAGATCGTTGAAGTTGTAAGAGATAAAGTGCGGGTCGGATATGTGCGTCACTTTAAGACGCGAGAGCGCTCTGCGCTTGAACCAGGACAATCCGCTCGGGTGGCCTCCGGACAGCTGTCCGCGGACGATATCCGGTTCGTGTTTGCGGAAATATTCCATGGAATACGGGTCAAATGACTGTACCGCGAATTCGCCGGTATAGTTTTTCAGCATTTCTATGACTTTATGTTCGAGGTCGCCTATTTTTGCGGTGACTTTTGTTTCGATCAATAGCGGGACTTTGCCGTTTACCGTCGCAAGAGTTTGTTCGAGCGTTGGTATTTTTTGTTCGCTTCCGCGAAGCCGCAATTCGTCGAGGTCGGCTTTCCGCAAAGTGGAAGCGTAACCGTCGCTTTTCGTCATGCGTCCCAGCGTGTCGTCGTGAAAAACTATCACGGTGCCGTCGTCTATTATCCTTACGTCAATTTCTATGGGGAAACCTTGTTCCACGGCTTTGTCGAAAGACAAAAGCGAGTTTTCGGGTATATCGTCGGAATGCAGTCCTCTATGGGCAATGGGACGTGTAAAAAGTCCTGAATTGCGTAAGTTCATATCTGTCTCCGTGTTTTTATTGCCGCAAGGCGTACAACTCAGTATAACATGTTTTTTTGCACTATGCAATCAAATCGCTTAAAAAGCGCGTATTTATTTGCTATTTTTACGGGTTTCGCTTATAATACAATGGTCGAATACCGTTTTGAGAGGAAAAGAATGGAAAGGCAGAAGCACATACGTAATTTTTGCATCATAGCGCACATAGACCACGGCAAGTCTACTCTTGCCGACAGATTGATAGAAGCCACCGGAACGGTATCTTCGCGCGAGCTTACCGACCAGATGCTGGACAGCATGGATATAGAACGCGAGCGCGGTATAACGATAAAACTTACGCCGATACGTATGACGTACGTCTATGAGGGCGAAGAATACGAACTCAATCTCATAGATACTCCGGGGCACGTCGATTTTACTTACGAAGTGTCTCGTTCGCTTGCCGCATGCGAGGGCGCCGTGCTGATAGTGGACGCCACGCAAGGAGTGGAAGCGCAAACTCTTGCAAACGTTTATCTTGCGGTAGATAACGATTTAGAAATCATACCGGTAATAAATAAGATAGATCTGCCCAGCGCGCGACCCGATGAAGCCAAACGCGAGATAGAGGACGTTATTGGGTTGCCCGCGGACGACGCTCCGCTTGTCAGCGCGAAAGAGGGCTTGAATATCGATAAGGTGCTTGATAAGATAATCACCGAAGTGCCTCCGCCGTCGGGCGATGAGGACGCTCCGCTCAAAGCTCTCATATTCGACTCTTATTACGATAATTACAAGGGCGCGGTATGCCTTGTGCGCGTGATAGACGGGCAGGTCAAAGCCGGCATGAAGATACGTATGATGCACAGCGCGAAAGAATTCGACGTGACCGAAGTTGGAGTATTCGATCCCAAACCCGCCGAAAGACGGGAATTGTCCGCCGGCAACGTGGGATATATCTGCGCGAGTATCAAAAACGTTTCGGATACCGCTCCCGGCGATACTATCACCGACGCGGCGCGGCCCGCCGCTTTACCTTGTCCGGGTTATAAAAAAGTTCAACCCGTCGTGTATTGCGGAATATTTTCCACCGACGGAAGCAAATACAACGATCTCAAAGACGCGTTGGAAAAACTTAAACTTAACGATGCCGCGCTGTTCTTCGAGCCCGAAGTTTCGGTGGCGTTGGGATTCGGCTTTAGGTGCGGCTTTTTGGGACTGCTGCACATGGAGATCATCCAGGAGCGTTTGGAGCGCGAGTTCAATCTCGACATAATAACCACCGCGCCGGGCGTGAATTACATGGTGTACAAAACCGACGGCGAAATGGTCACGGTGACAAATCCCAGCAATCTGCCAAATCCTTCCGAGACCGAGCGGATAGAAGAACCCTATGTGAAAGCCATGATATTTACGCCGCCCGAATATATAGGGTCTATCATGGAGTTGTGTCAGGAAAAACGCGGAACGTATGTCGATATGGTATACATGGATAAGACTCGGGTAAGGCTCGAATACGAGATACCTCTCAACGAGATAGTGTACGACTTTTTCGACAGCCTCAAATCGCGCACCCGCGGGTATGCCAGTCTCGATTACGAATTAAAGGGTTATAAAGCGGAAGATTTGGTAAAATTGGATATTCTTCTCAATAATGAAGTTTGCGACGCTTTAAGCATAATAGTGCACCGCGATAAAGCGTATGCTCGCGGACGTTCCATTGCCGAAAAACTCAAAGAGGTGATACCGCGCCAATTGTTCGAGATACCCATACAGGCGTCGATAGGAAACAAGGTCATAGCGCGCGAGACGGTAAAAGCGATGCGCAAAGACGTGCTTGCGAAATGCTACGGAGGAGACATCTCCCGAAAGAAAAAATTGCTTGAAAAACAAAAAGAGGGTAAAAAGCGCATGCGTCAGGTGGGCTCGGTGGAAGTCCCCAGCGAGGCGTTTATGTCGGTGCTTAAACTTGACGACAAATAATCGGCGCGAAGATACTTACGGAATATACGCGCATATTCCTTTCTGCCGCAGCAGATGCAGTTACTGCGGCTTTGTTTCGTGCACCGGTATCGAAAAAGCCCGGAGTTACGTCGATGCTTTGACGCGCGAGATAAACGACCGTGTGCGCGGAACTATCGATTCGGTATATATCGGAGGCGGGACGCCGTCGGTTTTGCCGCGCGGCGCGCTTACCCGGATATTCGATGCGTTGCGTCAAAACGCCGTGCTCGACGACGATTGCGAAATGACCGTGGAAGCCAATCCGGACAGCTGCACCGGCGAGTTTATAAAAGAGGCGGCGGACTGCGGTGTAAACCGCATAAGTCTGGGAGTCCAGACGTTGAACGACGAAATATTGACGGCGATAGGAAGAAGGCACGATTCGTCTACTGCGTTAAAAGCTGTGCGCGAGGCGCATAACGGCGGTATAAAAAACGTGAGTTGCGATCTTATGCTCGGATTGCCGGGGCAGACGCTTTACGACGTAAGTTATGCCGCTGACACGCTTTGCGACCTCGGTATCAAGCATATTTCGGTGTACTCGTTGAATGTGGAAGAAGGCACGCGCATGTATAAAAGCGGATACCGCGTGGACGACGACGTCGCGGCGGACATGTACGAAGCCGCTTACGCTAAAATGAAAGAACGCGGATTTGTCAGGTACGAAGTCAGCAACTTTGCTCTTGACGGATATCGCAGCCGTCATAACGGCAAATATTGGAAGCGTGAGCCGTACATAGGCATAGGGGCGGCGGCTCATTCGTTTTGCGGCGATACGCGCAGTTACAATACCTTTGATATCGACGGTTATATCTCCGGCGACCGCGGCGCCCGTAGCGAAAAACTTTCCGCCGCCGACCGTTTGGAGGAATATATCATGCTCGGGCTGCGCACCGTAGACGGCGTGGAATTCGGGACGCTCGATTTATTGAGCGGCTCCGATTGGCGTAGCGGTAAACGCGAAGTCCTTGTTTCGCTTTCGGATAAAGGGCTGATAGATATCGGCGAACGCGGATTTGCGTTATCCGAAAAAGCTTATTACGTAATGAACGAAATAATAGTGCGGTTGATTTGACTGCGTGTACAGGCGGCGGTAAAACGTATGTTTTATTGCGCCGCGCCCGCGATAAATATTGTGAAAATGCCCTTGCAAATATTTGACATAGTCGCATACGTATGGTATATTATATTTAGCACTCTGGCTCTTTGATTGCTAATAGTCTTGCGACCACAGTGCTAATACGGCGGAGGAGGCGGGCATAAGTTTGGGCATATCGGGCAGAAAAGAAAAGATACTGCAAGCGGTAGTCGACAGTTATATAAATTCGTGCGAGCCCATCTCGTCGGCGGAAATAAAAGAGCATCATTTACCGGCTCTCAGTACGGCGACTATCCGGAACGAGCTTGCGTCGCTGGAAGAAATGGGGTATCTTGTCCAGCCGCACACATCGGCGGGGCGTATCCCCACGGCGGAAGCGTATCGGTTGTACGTAGAGCGTTTAATGCCCAAGCGCAAGTTGACGCGCAGCGAATTAAAGACTGTAAAACGGTACTTTAACCGTAAGATAACCGAACTCGACGACGTTCTCAAAAGTACGGCGAAGGTGATTTCGGAGATCACCAATCTGACCAGTGTGGCGTACGCGCAAGACATCAACGACGCGATGATACAAAATATCAAGATCGTCAAAGTCACCGACAGCACCGCTTTGGTCATTATAGTAACAAGTCTCGGAATACTTAAAGACGCGACGTTGTCTTTGGGCGCGAACGTAGACGACGATTATTGTAAGACCACCGGCGATTTCATAACAGGCGTTTTTGCGAACCACACTATAAGCGAAGTGCTTAAACCGAACAGTCTTATCAAAAACGTGCGTAAAGAGTACGAGCGCGTGTTTAAGACGGTACTTAAAATATTGCGCAGTTACAGCCATGAAGAAATGTTGAGCGACATAGTGTTGGAAGGAAGCGCTAAAATACTCGAGCAGCCCGAATACGCGAATCTGCAAAAAGCCAAAGCCATGCTCGAACTGCTCGACGCGAAAGAAGAATTGGTGCCGGTGCTCAAAAATAACGACGATATGAATTTGTCGATAAAGATAGGCAAGGACAACGAAATACGCGAGGGAATGCCCGAGTGCGCGATAGTTACGGCAAGTTATTCTATAAACGGCGTAAATATCGGTCAGGCGGGGGTGATAGGCCCCATCCGCATGGATTATCCCAAAGTTGTTTCGGTGCTCGATTATATAGGCAAAACCATAAATATGCTTCCGGAACATGCCGGAGCGTCGTCCGACGGCGATGCACGCCGCGACGACGTTCTCGACGATGACGACCGGGAGGATAAATAAAAGAGAGGTAAAACATGGCAGAGGAAAAGAAAGACGTCCCCGTTCAAGAGCGTTCGGAAGCTCAAAATGTACCGCCTCAGCAAGCTGCGCCGACACAGCCCCCTCCGCAACAGGGCGCGCCGCAACAGCCGCCGCAACAGCCGCCGCAGCAGCCGCCG
>CATKCE010000038.1 GCA_949744905.1 uncultured bacterium | reverse complement strand
GAGGGCATAAGGAAAGCCTAACGAAAAAACTCACTGCCGCGAGTGGTCGTTAGGCATCCGTTCTACAAATGAGTGTTACATAAATCATTCCGCTTTGCCCTATGTCACTTGCATAACAATGTGGCAAATTCATTTTGTTTTATGTCCGACTATTCGTATCCAAATGCCGTCTGCTATTTTATTGTAGCAAATAACATCGCCGTTGTCAACTAAACGAAAATAAAAAAGCCGACTGCAAGCATTATAATTTGGGGTAGTCCATAGTCACACCCTTTCCAAATTAAAGTACTCGCTTTTTCATTAAGTTTATCTGCCAATTGATACATATCTTCCGTATTTTCGTAAACGGTCACGTCAATGATTTTAGAGTCATTGTTTCGTGTAATATCAATTATTTTAGGCGCGAAATCCATACTGTTATTTAATACATGACAGTTAACTATATCGGCATTATTAACCACTCCTGCAAAAGTAGCAACTATAGGTTCAGCTGTAGTCGAGCCATGCGCATACACTGCGCCCGACACTTTACCCGCATAGTAGCAATTTTTGATTTCCGTATGGTAAATACCAACGCCGAACCCGGCAATGACGGTTCTCCCTATATTCTCATTAGTGCACGTGCTATGCACATTGCTTACGGAATAACAATTTTCGATATGCCCGCCGTTTTGGTAAAATACAAAACCTGCTCCGTGCAAAACGGCAACAATATTCCCTGTCGAATAACATTGTGCAATATCGCTTTCCGTCGCAGTGAATATAAAACTCACGGCAGTCACGGCGCGAACGGCACATTCCGAATAGCAGTATGCTATTTTCGATTGGCTTATGTCATAACAAAATCCCACAGCATAGCCGCCGCTACCGCCGCTGCCGTTTATATATGTTGCAACGACGCTCCCTATCACGCTACAGTTATTTATATTTACATTGTCTGCAAACCATATAAACCCCGACGCTTTATTTGTTGCAACAATATCGCTCTCGGAACGACAATTTTGAATTATCAAGCTCCCATGATTTATCGCTTCGTAAATAAATCCCGACGCACAATTCACGGTCATTTTCCCTTTTGAAATACAGTTTTTAACTGTTGTCGTCGCCGTTTGCCTTATCTCAGCCAAACACATCAATCCGCCCGTCTGCGCATTTTTATTTGTGCTTTCTATTATTACATCGGTTTGGCAATCGATTATCGAAAAATTCGAGTCCAAAAAGTTATTCAAATATCTGCCTGTCATTCCGCCTATCCGCAAATATTGATCCGATTGCATTACGATTATGCTCCCGGTTGCAACGCAATTTTCCATTGAGGAGCCCATGATTGCTCCGACAATTCCCCCTACATTAAAGTTTGCATCGTTTAATGACGTTACGTCATTATCATGCATAACGCCGTTTAATTCAATAATAATATCCGCAACACAATTCTTTATATTTCCCTCTTGCGAAAAACCCGCTATCGCACCGATAAAAATATTTGTATGATATAGTCCGTCGCCGCATATTTTTCCGCTTACATTTATGTTTTCCAAATTACCGTATGACACACCTGCCAACATTCCTGCAGCATAACTCCTGTCGGGCGTATCAAAATCGTGAAGAGTAATATTGCCGTTATCGATATTTATATTACGGCATATCCCGCCATATCCTATAAATCCCATTAGTGACGGGAACTGCGTATCGGTGTTTATTGTTAAATTCTTAATAGTAAACCCGTTTCCGTCCAATACGCCGAGAAATTCGTTTTTGTATGTAAATATAGGTTCATGAATTACATTTTTTGTATCAATGTCGCACCCCAATACAAAGTTGCTTGCAGGATAATAATATATGTTTCTCAACTGTTCGTATGTTGATATAACGAAAGGGTCGTTATTCATTCCCGTGCCGCCCTCGAATAAAAATTCAAATTCCGCGGTGACATCAATATCCAAGACTACATGTTTGTCCATGCGATTGGCATCGGTAATTCCATCAGACCACTTAACGAATTTGTAGCCCGTCATAGCAACCGCAGTGACCGATTCGCCGTCCTCACCGTACTTTATTTTTTGATATACGTCTCCGACTATGTTTCCTCCTACGCTACAACCATATTGCGCCGACAAAAAAGTTTCTTCTTTGTCAACTTCGAATTTCGCAATAAAAGTATTGTTTTGGCAAACACTTTCTTCAAAACGGGTAGGTTCTATATTCCCATCCGACCACCCGACAAATATGTACCCTTCATTAGGTATTGCTTCCACTTGTTCGGTCGATGCGCCTTTTTCTATAATCTGATGAAGCTTGCCTATTATTACTCCGCCTTCCGTCGCTTCATAATTTATTGTAAATACTTCTTTTTGCGCACAACCAAACATCGTCAAAACACCGACGACGAAAGCAGCAAGCACTCCCAAAACAAGTATTTTCACTTTGCAGCGCATATTCCACCTCTTTTTAATTATACCACTTTACAAATTAAAAGTCTACTATGAATTTAATTTAATATTATTGTAAATGCCTATTTTTCCCAATATACGCCATATTTCAGGCCATCGCAAATCAGCATTTCCAATATATTTTTAATCTTTACCTCTTGATTTTTTATATTGCCCCTTCGTATCGTGGGCGAAATTTATAATGCATAACAGCCTCTACCAACTCGGTTGCCGCCTTACCTTTTTCTTTTTTAATCAATACATTGACTCTATAAGTATTCTGCTCTATCCACTCTCTTGCATTTTCACGAGACAGCGCATATTCGCTCATTGCATTGTCAGAAACAAGCGATTTGGCAAGCGTGCTCATTGCATTAAATCCATAGTGCTGTGACGTATATCGGGCCCCTGATTTGGAATTTGCTTTCCCAATTTTCAACAATTCGCCGTTATAGGCAAACATATACACAGCCGCATACCCTTTCGGAAGATTCTTCGGTTTCCTATGCGGACACCCCAAGTTTGCAATTATATAATCATCAGCGGTTATAGGGTCGTCCAATTGCGCCGAAATAGTTTCCACAATCTTCATTGCGGCTTTCACTTCATCCAAAAAATTCGCAATCTTCATCGTCGCAATCCTCCTCGTCGCAATCGCCATACCATTCGCCACACTACTCACATACTTCGTCTTCGAATTCATCTTTTATTTCATCCGTCGGCTCATCTTCGAAAATCGAAAATATTTTTCTAAACATATAACTCTCTCCTTCTAATCGTATTGCTGCGTAACTTCGCCCGCGTATTCTCGCACCTTATCCGCTACCGATTGCGGTGCTGTCACCTTTAGCATATTGCCGAACGAGCAACACCATCCGAGAAACGGTTTGCTCACCTGCACGTCGGCTGTGAATACGACCGTATTCCCTTCGCCGTATGCCATATGTACGCCTTTCCCGAATTTGTCGAAAATATGGTCTACAAGCGATTTGTCCGCTTGAAAGGTTACTTGCGCGTCTTCGCCGTTGAACATCCCAAACAATGCCCTTTTATGGCGCGACAAGTCGAATCTCTTGGACTCTTCCGTTTCGGTTATAGGCGTGTACTCTATATTCACGTCGTCCATTCGGTCGATGCGGTAATGCCCTATATTTCCGTGCTTATCGTCATAGCACATAAGATAGTAGTTGTCGTTCGAGAACACGGTCGAGAGCGGATTGACTGTATATCTCCGTTTTTCTTTACGGTATACTCTTTGATGGAGTATATCATAGTCAAAGTATAAAAAGGATATTTGCCGCCGCTCTTCTATCGCGTTGCCTATCTTATCCACTATATAAAATATTTGCTCATTGTCGCTTTTGGGCGTGTGAAACTCAACGGTGTTCTTTTGCAAAACTTCCGCCTTCTTATCCCCGGCAAGCTGCGCTATCTTACCCACAAGCACTTTCGTCTTTTTGTCCGTTATAAAACTTGCCGCTTGCACCGCGTCCATCAAGATTTGCAATTCGGGAACGTCAAAGCTACGGTCCGCAACGTAGTATTCGTTGCTTATCTTACGGTTGCACATTATCTCATAGCCGCTGTCGTTCAGTAATGCTATATCGGAGTAGATTGTTTTTCTCACACACGGATAGCCGCACTCTTCGAGTTTTGCTCGCAGCGTTTCCGTTCCCATAGGATGGTCTTCGTCCGTTTCGCGGCGGAGGATTTCAAATATCTTCATCGGTCGCAGTTTCTTATCTTTTTCCATGATGCACATACCAATGTTTCCGCCGACTCATTACTTGCAGATTGCTCGGTCTATTATTGCGCTTATTCTCGTCGCGGTGATGAACTACTTCGTTAGAGCGTAACGGTCTGCCCATTTTTCTGCATGCAACGTCGCGGTGTACGGCTACATATCCGTCGCTTCGCGCCATCGGACTATTCGGCTTGTATACTTGCTTGTAGCCTTCTTTCGTGTAGTATGACTTGTGTCTTTTGGCAAACATATCGAGAGTACCTCCTTTATAGATTTTTGCTTTTTCAGTATACCATTTTTTGCCTTGCTTGTAAAGAATAAGGTGTGTTTATTTGGTTACACCATTTATATCATACAAAACGGAAAAAGGGAAACAACCAAACAAAATTTTAATTCAAACCCCATTCTCCAATATATTTTTGTAGTGACCTACCTTGTTGGTTACTACACCCAAATCTCTTTTTTTAGTGGACTCGAATCCCCCAAAAGCAAACCGCCGAGAATGGTTATTTACTCTCGGCGGTCATTACCACGGTCAAATTAGCCCCGAAAACGGGCATTTTTGCCTTAAAATATGTAAAAATCGGTCTAATCGTCAGAAGACTTTTAGACCGATTGATTTGGTGCGGAGGATGGGAGTCGAACCCACACGAGAATTAACCACAGGCGTCTGAGACCTGCGCGTCTGCCAGTTCCGCCACCTCCGCATATAAGCCGGATCAAATCCGAAACAGATACCAAGCCGACTGTTGAAAAGTATACACCAATCGCCGCTGTTTGTCAACAGCTTGACAGATAATAATTTTCGATATATAATAAAATCGGATAAAAATCGCAATACGCATACTAACATACTTACGAGGTAAAACGATGGCAAAATACCGCATAGGACTGGACGTCGGCTCCACCACTATAAAAACGGCTGTTCTCGACAGTAACGGAAACCAGGTCCATTCGAGTTACGACAGACACTATTCAGACATAAAAGCCACGCTGGCGCAAGTGTTGCGCGGCGTGTTGGAAAAATACGACGATTTCACTATCATGGTAACGGGAAGCGGCGGTATCTCGGTCTCGGAATGGCTCGGAATACCGTTTATACAGGAAGTAATAGCCGGCGTGGAAGCGATAAAGACGCTTATACCCGAAACCGACGTTGCGATAGAACTCGGCGGCGAGGACGCGAAGATAACTTACCTTACCGGCGGAGTGGAACAGCGCATGAACGGTACGTGCGCGGGCGGAACGGGGGCATTCATAGACCAGATGGCAAGTCTGCTTTCCACAGATGCGTCGGGACTCAACGAATTAGCCAAGGACTATACGATACTCTACCCCATCGCGTCGCGTTGCGGAGTTTTCGCCAAAAGCGATATCCAGCCTCTTATAAACGACGGTGCAAAGAAACCCGACATAGCCGCCTCTATTTTCCAATCTGTGGTAAACCAGACGATATCCGGACTGGCGTGCGGCAAACCCATCCGCGGAAACGTAGCGTTTTTGGGCGGCCCCTTGCACTTTCTTACCGAACTCGGAAAGCGTTTTGTCGAAACACTGAAACCCGAAAAAGCGATATTCCCGCAAAACAGCCAGGTGTTCAACGCAATCGGCGCGGCAATCTCCGGCAAAGAAGTTTTCCGTTCGGCGGACCTTATAAAGAAGTTGGACGCTTTGAAAGACTTCGATACGCACGAAGTCGAACGACTTCCGGCTCTGTTTTCTTCATTGCGGGAGCTGGAAGAATTCCGCGCCCGACATGCCAAAACCAAAATACCTTTTGCGGACATAAGCAAACACACAGGTCCGTGCTATCTCGGGATCGACGCCGGCTCTACCACGACAAAAGCCGCCCTCATAAACGAAGACGGAGCGCTTTTGTACTCGTGGTACGGTAGCAACAGCGGCGACCCTTTGAAATGTATCGTTTCGGTACTTAAAGAGATATATTCGCTTCTTCCCGACGGCGCGTTCATAGGGCGCAGTACCATTACCGGCTACGGCGAGGGCATGATAAAATCCGCGCTGCATATTGACGCCGGCGAAATAGAGACCATGGCGCACCAAACGGCAAGCAACGCGATACTGCCCGGCGTGGAATTCATTCTCGACATCGGCGGACAGGACATGAAATGTCTGCGGATAAAAAACGGCGTGATAAACGATATTCTTCTAAACGAAGCCTGCTCGTCGGGTTGCGGAAGTTTTATCGAAACTTTCGCCCGCGCGCTCGGACTTTCCGCCGAAGAATTCGCAAAAAAGGGCTTGGAGTCCTCCTCCCCCGTAGACCTCGGAAGCCGCTGTACGGTATTTATGAACTCCCGCGTAAAACAGGCGCAAAAAGAAGGCGCGACGGTTGCGGATATTTCGGCGGGACTCGCTTACTCCGTAGTCAAAAACGCTTTGTTCAAAGTTATAAAGATGCGCGACAGTAGCCAGATGGGACAAAAAGTAATAGTCCAGGGCGGAACTTTTCTTAACGAATCGGTGTTGCGCGCATTCGAACTGATATCCGGCAGAGAAGTGGTACGACCCGATAAGGCGGGCTTAATGGGCGCTTACGGCGGCGCTATACTCAGCCGCGACAATTATGCCGGAGGAGAAAGCACGCTGTTAAAGGCGCACGAGTTGGACGGTTTTTCCGTTTCAAAGACCAACCGCCGCTGCGGAAAATGCGGCAACAACTGCCTACTCACGGTATCGCGTTTTAACGACGGCAAAGAATACATAACCGGCAACAGGTGCGAAAAAGGAGCCGGCGAGACCGAGCATAAAACCGACCTGCCGCCCAATCTTTTCGCAAGTAAATACAAACGCCTGTTTTCATATTACAAACCGCTCGACGAAAATGACGCGCCGCGCGGAAAGGTCGGTATCCCGCGCGTACTCAACCTTTACGAGAACTATCCTTTCTGGTTTACCTTTTTTACCGAGCTCGGCTACAGAGTGGAGCTAAGCCCGCGTTCGTCGCGCGCTATCTACGACCTCGGTATAGACACAATGCCCAGCGAATCGGTTTGCTATCCCGCAAAACTGGTGCACGGACACATAACCGCGCTTGTAAAAAAAGGAGTCAAATTCATCTTTTACCCCTGCCTTCCCTACGAAATGTTAGAGGACGAACGAGCCGACAACCATTATAATTGCCCCGTAGTGGGAACGTATCCGGAAGTCATACGCAACAATATGACGGAAGTGTTCGGGTCGGACGTAAAATTTTCGGCTCCTTTCCTGCCCATCGCCAATCCCGAAAGAATGATAAAACGGCTTGCGGAGGAATTCCCCGATATTTCGATAAAAGAGATCAAACGCGCTGCGCGCAAAGCCTATGCCGAAAACGACAAGTTCAAAAACGACGTACGGCGCGAGGGCGAAGAAACGCTGGCATATCTCGAACGCACGAAAAAGCACGGTATCGTGCTCGCCGGGCGTCCTTACCACCTTGACCCCGAAATAAATCACGGCATACCCGAGATGATAAACGCTTACGGTTTCGCCGTGCTTACCGAAGACAGTATCTGCCACCTCAGCCGCGTAAAACGTCCCATACGCGTTGTGGACCAATGGACGTATCACAGCCGTCTATATTCCGCGGCGGAGTACGTACGCACCTGCGATACCCTCGATCTCGTGCAACTAAATTCGTTCGGATGCGGTCTTGACGCCGTTACAACCGACCAGGTGCAGGAAATGCTCGACGACGCAGGTAAAATTTATACCGTACTCAAAATAGACGAAGTAAATAATCTGGGAGCCGCGCGTATCCGCGTGCGTTCTCTCATGGCAGTACTCGAAGAGCGCGTACGCCGCAATATACACGCGCCCTCAAACGTTGAGGCAAACGCCGACAGAAAGCTTTTCACAAAAGAAATGAAGTCGAATTATACCGTCATAGCGCCGCAGATATCCCCCATTCATCTGCGGATACTCGAATGCGCTCTGCATAAATTCGGCTACAACATAAAAGTCCTGCCCGAAAGTTCCACCGCAGTTGAAACCGGACTCAAATACGTGAATAACGACGCGTGCTACCCCACTATCCTTACCGTGGGACAAGTTATCGACGCGTTGCAAAGCGGGCAGTACGATCTTAACAAGACGGCAGTCATGTTAACGCAGACCGGAGGCGGATGCCGCGCCACAAACTATATAGCGCTTCTCCGCAAAGCGCTCAAACAAGCCAATATGGCGCAGGTTCCGGTCATATCGCTAAACTTTGTGGGACTTGAAAAAAATCCCGGCTTTAAGATCACGTTGCCGCTAATGAAAAACATGGTTTACGCCATTTTGTACGGAGATCTCTTTATGCGTTGTCTTTATAAGGTGCGCCCGTACGAAAAAGTACAAGGCAGCGCAAACGCCGTATACGAAAAATGGAACGCGATAGTTTCGCAACAAATGGAAAGAGGCGACGTCAAACCGTTTGCCAAAAACGTAGCTGCCATAGTACGCGACTTCGACGCAGTCGAAACAAACGACGTGATAAAGCCCAAAGTCGGCATAGTCGGCGAGATACTCGTTAAATTCCACCCCACCGCCAACAACCGCGCAGTCGAGCTTATAGAACGCGAGGGCGGCGAAGCGGTGTGCCCCGACCTTCTCGACTTCTTTATGTACGCATTTTATAACGACACGATAAAATTCCAACTTTTGGACGGAACGAGAAAGAAAAAATTCGTGTCGGACATAGCAATATGGTTTATTGAAAAGCTGAAAAAGCCTATGCTTAAAGCGTTAAAAGGAACTAAGTTCGGCGCGCCTACCCACATCGCACAAATGGCGAAAGCCGCAAGCAAAGTTGTTTCTCTCGGCAATCTTGCCGGCGAAGGATGGTTCTTGACCGCCGAAATGCTGGAACTCATGCACAGCGGCACAAGCAACATTATATGTATGCAACCGTTTGCCTGCCTTCCCAACCACGTTACCGGCAAAGGCGTCATGAAAGCCCTTAAAGCATACAATCCTTCCGCAAATATAGTCGCGGTAGACTACGATCCGGGAGCCAGCGAAGTAAACCAGATAAATCGCATAAAACTCATGATGAGCGTCGCTTTCTCCAATCTGAACGGCACGCCTGCCCCCGAAATACCGGAGGACGTAACGGAAGAAGGCTTGCAATGCGTTGCCGCAACCGCGGATCCAGCCGATAAATAAAAAACGCGGAACGAACGGCGGAGAAAATTTCTCCGTCGTTCGTTTTTTATACGTGGCATGTTGAGGGCAAATATGTTCTGTTTCGTCACGCTCCGAATATTGTTTCGCGAGCCGCTATTATGTTGACTTTGACTATGCGTTGTGGTATACTTAAACAGTATTTTCATTTTTCGGAGGTTTGACGGAACATGGCGGTCACCGCGCTTGTCGGCGCTCAATGGGGCGACGAAGGAAAAGGCAAAATAATAGATATATTAGCGGAAAAGTCGGACATGGTGGTAAGAGCGCAAGGAGGAAACAATGCCGGTCACACCGTAGTCGCCGACGGAGTTACTTATAAATTACATCTTATCCCCAGCGGGATACTTTACAAAAACACGGTATGCGTGATAGGTAACGGCACGGTAGTAGATCCCGCAGTCGTGCTTGCCGAAATGGACGAACTTGCAAAATACGGCGTAGATCTTTCGAGGCTCAAAATCGACGCCCGGGCGCACGTTATACTGCCGTACCACATATCGATAGATGAGCTCAGCGAAGCCGCGCGCGGCAGCGGAGACATAGGCACCACAAAAAAAGGGATCGGTCCGTGTTACATGGATAAAGCCGAACGCATAGGCATACGCATGTGCGACCTTATAAACCTCTCGGTATTCCGCGAAAAACTCGCAAACAACGTAAAAATCAAAAACGATATCATAGTTAAACTGTACGGAGGCAAGCCGGTAGACTTCGATAGGATTTACAACGATTACACCGCTTACGCCGAAAGACTCGCCAAATACGTCTGCGATACTTCCGTACTTGTTTACGATGCGATAAAAGCGGGCAAAAACGTATTGTTCGAAGGCGCCCAGGGCGCGCTCCTCGACTTGGACGTGGGCACTTACCCTTACGTTACGAGTTCTCATCCCGTATCCGGCGGATTTTGTATCGGCGCGGGCGTCGGTCCCACGCTCATAAAAGACTGCATCGGAATAGCCAAAGCCTACACGACGCGCGTCGGCAAAGGACCTTTCCCCACCGAACTCGACGACGAGATCGGCGACCGCATACGTAATTTGGGCGCGGAATTCGGCACTACTACCGGACGTCCGCGCAGATGCGGATGGCTGGACGCGGTCATATTGCGTTTTGCCGTCAGAGTCAACGGACTCACCGGGATCGCGCTGAATAAGCTCGACACTCTTACGGGGCTCAAAACGCTTAAAATCTGCGTGGGTTACAAAAAGAACGGCGCGGAACTCCGCGATTTCCCCTCCGACATTTCGGAACTCGAAGGTTGCGAACCAGTATACGAAGAATTCGAGGGCTGGACGGAAGATATCACTTCGGCAAAAAGCGTTAAAGATCTTCCAAAAGCTGCGATGAATTATCTTAAAGCCGTTGAAAAACTTATCGACTGCCCGGTAAAAATGGTGGGCGTCGGTCCCGACAGAACGCAGAATCTCGAAATGCGATAATAATTACAATATCAAAAAACAGACCGCAAATACTTAACGGTCTGTTTTTTGTTTGATAAAAAGTTTATTTGTTTTTACACGCCGAAACAAAAGCCGTGATAAGCGGATGCGGATCGTCCGGTCTCGACTTGAATTCGGGCCGATACATCACCCCTATAAAGAATTTACGGTCGGGAAGTTCGTAACCCTCGCACAGTTTTCCAGACTGCGCTTTTACCGAGAACACGAGCCCCGATTTTTCGAGCTGTTTGAAAAATTCGGGATTGAACTCGTACTTATGGCGGTGGCGTTCGGATATCGTATCCGCGCCGTAAATATCATGCAACATTGTCCCGTTCTTCACAATAGCCTGATACGCTCCGCATCTGAAACGCGGCTCGTCGTACGGGGAATAAACTACGGGATACGGAGTCTTACGGTCGAACTCCGTGCTGTCGGCTTTGTCCATTCCGCAACTGCGTGCAAACTCGACAAGTCCCGCCTGCGCTCCCATGCCTATCATGAGCGCGGGAATATCGTTTTCACGGGCGAAACGCGCCGTATTTATCTTGCCCTCGAATCCCCGCTCGCCGAAACCCGCCGGAATAACTATTCCGTCAAGCGACAAAAGACGCGATACTGTGGCGCGCGTCATTTTTTCGCTGGATATCCACACTATTTCAACGCCCACTCCGGTAGCTACTCCGCTGTGTTCGAGCGCCTCGGTAAGCGATACGTAAGCGTCGTGCAGTTCCACGTATTTGCCGACAAGACCTATACGCACCTTATCTCCGCCGCTACGGACTTTTTCGGCGCGCTCGCAAAAATACTTCCACGAGTCGAGGTCAGGCGCGCGATCTTCGAGACGCAGTTTGCGGACTGCCGCTCGGGCAAGCCCGTCTTCTTCCAGCGCAAGCGGGATGTTGAAGATATTGTCGGTAGTGAGATTCTGGATTATACAATCGGTTTCTACGTTGCAGAACAAACCGAGTTTACGCTTGGAATCGGCGCCTATGGGATAATCCGAACGGCACACTATGATATCTGGCTGTATGCCCACGTTCTGCAATTCTTTGACGCTGTGCTGGGTGGGTTTGGTTTTTTGCTCTCCGCTCATTTCTATGTAAGGGACAAGCGTAACATGTATGTACAGCACGTTTCCCTTGCCGGCTTCGCTCTTGAACTGGCGTATCGCCTCCAAAAAGGGATGGCATTCTATATCGCCCACCGTGCCGCCGATCTCGGTTATAACTATGTCGCTGTCGGGGGTATCGAGCGAATATATGCGCTCTTTTATTTCGTTTGTGATATGCGGCACCACCTGCACGGTACTGCCGTTATAATAGCCGTCGCGCTCTTTCGCTATTACAGAAGAATATATCTGTCCGCTTGTGACGTCGTTTTTTATTCCGAGATTTTCGCCCAGCAAACGCTCGTAATGCCCCACTACAAGATCCACCTCGCCTCCGTCTTCGGTAACGTACACTTCGCCGTGCTGATACGGACTGAGATTGGAAGTGTCAACGTTGAAATACGGATCGAATTTTTGAAGGGTAACCCTGTAACCGCGCGCCTTTAACAATCTTGCAAGACTTGCCGCCGTAACGCCTTTACCGAGCCCAGATACGACGCCGCCCGTAACAAATATAAACTTAGCCATAGCCGAATCCTCCTTAGTGTCTTTCTTTGGATAACGAAAAATTTGTCTCTTTGAGTTTTTTGCTGTTGTAGTTGACTATCGCGCACAATTTGTCGAATATGCTTTTTGCCGCAGTTTTATCCGAAATAACGCGGCTGTTGCCGAACTCGCTGTTATCGGAATGCGCGTAAAAATTTCTTTTTTCGAAATATTCCGTATACAGCGCGCTCATGACTTCGGAATAAACAATTCCGGTCTTTTTACGGTAACACGCTTTAAGAACGTGCTTTCCGTTTTCGTCTTTTTCATACGCCTGCCCAATCATTTTTACCGATATTCCGTACGCCTGTTGCAGATCGAATATAAATCTTTCCAGTCCGCGGTACGGCGGGACCAATAAGACCGAATAGTCGCTGAGCGTTACTTCGGTATTGCCGATATCTATCATACCGATGCCGAGGTCTATCTTCGATTGTTCGCTCAATAGATCGAACGCGTCGGGCAATAACTTTTTAAGACTGCGCTGGACCGCGCCCATGCGTCTTTGTTCGCCGGTGAGTTCCATGTGCGAGCCTACGGCTTCGTTAAAGCCGGAATCCCTGCTGAGTATGACCTGTACTTCGCCGAACAGATTACTGCGCTTGCCCTGCAACTGAGCGGAATGTTTTTTGGGGAAATAACGCAACAAACATTTTTGTTGGCGGAGTTTATCCGTGACGGCGTATGTAACGACGTCCCCCGCAGACGTCTGGGACTTTACCGTTACGCCCTTAAGCGCCTGTATGCGCCGCACAATGCCCTCCATACGCTCGGGAGGACATTTCTTTACCGCAAACCCGTTTTTATATTCCGGCGCGTCCTGCGCGCTGTCCGCGCTTTTTACAGCATCTTCGCGTTTTTCATGTTTCGCATTTTTACTATCGCGGCTTTTTGCGGTATTTCGCACGGCGCCGCTCTTATTTTTATACTGCGACACGGCTTTTTCCGCCTTATCGAGCACATCAGACAAAGCCGTAAAAGTAAGCATTTTCGCTTTAGTATCGTAAACTATATTAAGACGATCTTTTCCGCACAAAAAATTGTACCGTTCGAAATGGCAATTGTCCGTAACCGGTAAAAATGATTTGAACGTAAAATCACGGCTCGCCTTGAGAGCTCCTATACGCTTGTCTTTTTCGGTAGGATCTATATCCCCCGCATTCTGCCTGACGATCTCTTTATCTTCCGCCATAGCTCCTCCGAAACGGTAAAGTACAAATATAAAAGCGGCAATAAGTTCGCCGCTTTTATTTGTCTTTTGTTACGCCGTCGTATTATTTGCTTTTGACCTTACGGAATCTGATAAAGTACAGTATCACGCCCGCTATCAGCAATACGCCGACTATGATGAGTATAGTGCTGATTATCTTGGTAGACACGGGGTTGTTGACTTTTGCCGCGCTTACCGTTATCGTCTGTGTTACGCGAGTAGCGTTATTCGCCTTATCGGTAACCACATATTCAACGGTATACGTTCCGGTCTTGGTAAACTTGTAAGCGTCGCTACCGGTGGGCTTTGTCATCGTGCGGTAGTTTTCACCCGTTCCCTCTACGGTATAAACGGTACTGCCGTCGGGTCCTATAAGCGATTTACGATACTTCATGTCACCGCTTATTTCGTCCTCGCTGAGGTCGATCTCCTTAAAGGTGAACGTTCCGTTTTCGACAGCCGTACGGGCATGGTCGCCGACGGTAAAGTCGGGAGGAGCGATATCGCCGGCTTTGATAGTATAGGTCTGGCTTATGGTAGCGCCGTCGCCGTAAGTCGCGGTATACGTCAGATTATAAGTTCCGTCGTTTTTGTTCGCGGTAAAGCTGTAAACACCGTCTTCGTTAAGCGTTATATCTTTTCCGCGGTTATCCGCCTCGGTCTTGCCGGTCGCCACATTGAGTTTGGTGGGAGTGCTGCTTCCAGCGGCGGTAAATGTTCCCGCCAAAGTTATCTTGGCGTTTGCATACTCGTTGGATGCCACTACCTTGGGAAGCTCGACGGTATCGTCAAGTTCCACGTGCGTAGGCATTTTGCCTTGTATCTGCCATGCGGGAGTAGACGCGTCGGTCACCTTAAAGGTGGTCGCTCCGCCCAAATCAAACGGCACTTCCTCGCCGGCTTTATTCTCGTAATATTCGTTGAACTTAAATGTGCCGGTATTGTATGCCGTGAACTTAAAGCCCATAAGACTGAACTTGCCGGCGCCCTGGATCTCGCGAATCACGTAATCGTTTGCCATATCGGCAGGTCTATCTATATATCTGTTTTTAAGCAGATAAGAGGTGTACACACTGCCTTCGTTATCCATTATTACGGACGAGACCTGATTATCGTTATTCGAGTTATCTTCTTTGATGTTATAAGCCTGCGAATAAGTCTTGCTTGCGCCCATTATATTGAACGCGCGCAATACAACGGTAACCTTTTCGGCATCGGGAACAGTAAACATCACGTTGTCAACATACAATTTGCCATTGTCGAAATACGTTTTAAGCGTTACTTTCCCGGTAAGCCAAGGAACAGTCGCAGTCTCTCCTTTATCGTCGGTATCGGTAAGATATGTGCTTATCTCGAATCCGTAGAAGTCGCGCAAATTTTCGGCTACAGCCATATTAAAGCTACCGATATTTACTTTATCGCCGGCATTGAGCTCTTTAGCAGGGTCGGCATTGACGACACCGTCCACAGTAGCCGTTGCGATAGTGTGGGTCACATCACCGGGAACCCCCAAACTCGATCCGTTAACGATATTTACTATTTCTTCGGGTTTGGTAGCGCCTCTGTTGGTCTTATTGCTCTTGTTTCCGGCATCGTCGATAGCCGTGATATCGTAGACCAAAGTCATATCCGAACCGAAAGTCAAAGTCTGGATTTTGCCGTCCTTGTCTTCAACAGTCATAGTAGGAGTTTTAGAAACGCCTTCAAGCGAAAGTTTTGCAACTTCCCCGCCCTTTACCGTGATATAGTTATCGCCTTTATCCTGTCCGGCGTACAATCTGTAATCTATGATCGGACGGGTATCGATATTGTCGCGCACCTCTACCGAAGGAACGGTGAATTCCTCGTCCTCGGCTCCGGTGAACACAACATAAGAATCTTCGAATTCTATATCGGTAATATTGGGAGCTTCGGCATCGGAAAACTCTTTTTCGATAGTGATGTCGTAAGTCTTAGTCGTGGTGTTGGGAACCGCGTCTTTAGCTTCGTAACGCACGGTGTAAGTTCCCGTAGCCGTCTTTTTCTCGTCTAAATGGTCGGTATAATCCGTGAGGTCTATCTCGAGATAATCTTTGCCCCAGCTTACCGAAGCGCCGTTTTCGGGTTGCAACAATCCGTAGCTCGCCTTGGCGGGATCGTACGTATAAGTCGCATTCTTGCCAGCGGTATCGCCGTTCATATCGTTAATGTTGTCGAAACGCACCACCACGTTGTTGTTAACGGTATCTCTGAGTTCGAAGATGACCGTAGGCGTCTTTCCGCTGTTCTCTTTATAATACGGACGGGGGAACCTTATAACTCCCGCATCAAGCGTATCTTCCGCATTTTCGCCGGGGGTCACATTGGCAAGTCCCCAACTGGTGGGAATCATCGAATCGTCTATCTTATCCAGCACAGGAGCGGTCCTGTCGCTTGCCGTCGTGGTATACACGTGGCTGTTAACGGCGTAATTATTGTTATCGTCGACAGCCTTGTACGTCACGCGGTAAGTCGTAGCATTAGTGGGATAAAAGCTGAGATTAAAGTCGTTTTCAAAACGAACGTTTTCGGCATCGGGATCGTATTTGTATTTGCCATCATCGTCAACAGGCACTTCGGCATAGCCGTCTTTACCGACTTTGGCGACTTTAACGGGCTGGTATCCCAATCCGTCGACATATTCGTCGACGAATATCTCCACCTTAACGTTACTGTCGGAGTTATCGGTAGCGGTAGCTTTGGGCAAAGTAACTTTGGTGTTAAGGCTTATATTGGTGGGAATATTGACTACGTTGAGAGTGGGCTTGGTCGAATCGGTAAAGCCTTTTTGAGCAATAACTGTAAAGTTCTTGGAAAGATATTTTGTTCCTACAACGCCGGGAGTAGTATCGTTGACCTTTTCTCCCTTTACTTTGCAGAAATAGTGTACGGTATAAGTGCTGGAAGCCTCCGGAAGCATTACCGTGCGCTCGGTAGCAGCCGACGTGCCGGCGGCGTTCTCGGTGGAAAGCCCTTCTACAATACTGTATACTTCCTGGTCGGCGGCCTTCTCGTAATCGACGCCGTCTTTCTCGGAAGGATACCACACCGACGCGGCGGGTATTTTGAGCGCGGTCCCGGTGGCGATATACGTAGCGATATCGGCGCCGTTATGGTCGACGCGCAACTCGTACTCTTTATCGAGATAGCAAGATACAACGTAGCTGTAATTATCGTAATAAACGGTGTACGCGCCTATTTCAAGCGGAGTAAAACTATTGAGCCCCGTAGTGATTTCGTCGCCGCTGGGCGTGACCACCTTGCTCGCACCGGCAAAAGCGGTGGTTGCGACTCCGTATTTCATCTTGGTGATAAAAGTAGCTTCGCCGGCAGAACCGTCCGTCGTGATGTTGCCGCCGTCGAAAGCAGCCGCAAACGCGCCTATGGTAGTAGTGCCGAGCAACATGGCTACCGACAAAATAACCGTAAGTAAGGCCATCCAAATGCCTTTGAGCTTCTTCATCAATCGAAATCTCCTATAGTAAGAAAGTAAAAATTTTATATGCAACGCTACAATTATACATTATCGTCAAAGCCTTTGTCAAATAAAATAGGCTCTTATTTGGCAAACAAATTAACAATAAATGCAAAGTTATTATTTATCAAATATCTTTTTTTATGCAACCGCGACTACGATCTTTTAAGCTCCGTGATTTTATCGTGTAAGACCGTATAAAACCTACGATTCACAGGCAACGTATAACGCTGTCTATGCTGCGCACATACTCCGATCTGCCTATTTTCTCCAATGCTCCCATAACGGCGTGCTCTCCCGCCTTATGCGTAAGAAAAGTTATCGTCGCATGGTCGCCGGAGTTTCCTTTTTGCAGTATCGTGTTGATGGACACCCCGCTTTCGGCAAGAATCTTCGCAACCGACGCAAGCACGCCCGCTCTATCGAGGGCGGTAAGCGCAATGTAATATTTGGACGTAAAGTCCCCGACTATCTCCGTTCCCGCCTGTGGAGTTTCGCTTACGGCGAAATCGGTATAATCGTGCGATCTCCGCTTGGCGCAGAATATCACGTCCGAAACTATCGCGCTGCCGGTAGGACGCGCCCCCGCCCCTCTGCCGTACAGCATTATGTCGTCCACATAATCGCCGGTAAGAAGAACCGCGTTAAACGAACCGCGCACCGACGCGAGCGGATGCTCGGCGGGAACGAAAGTCGGATGCACCCTCGCTTCCACTTTATTACCGTCGCGCCGCCCGATCGCAAGCAGTTTTATCACGTATCCCAACTCGCGCGCGCTTTTAATGTCGTCGGCCGTTATGCGGGTTATGCCTTCGCGGTAAACGTTTTTATACGGTATCGTCGTATGAAAAGCCAGCGACGACAAAATGCTGAGCTTATACACGGCGTCGTACCCGTCCACGTCGGCGGAAGGATTGAATTCGGCGTATCCGAGTTGTTGCGCTTCGCGCAGAGCCGTTTCGTACCCGAGTCCTTCTTCCGTCATTTTGGTGAGAATATAATTTGTGGTACCGTTTATTATTCCGTACAATTCGCAAATACGGTTTGCCTGCATGCTTTCGGTAAGAGTACGTATGACAGGCACGCCTCCGACGCAACTGGCTTCAAAATACAATCCGACTCCGTTTTCTTTCGCAACCGGCTCCAATTCGTACCAGAACTTACTTATAAGCTCCTTGTTTGCCGTCACCACGCTTTTTCCGCTTTTAAGCGCTTTGGTTATAAACGTCTTTGCAGGCTCCACGCCGCCCATTGTCTCGATAACTATATCTATGTCTTTATCGGCAACGACTTCGTCTATGTTGTCGGTAAACGCGGTTTGCGGCACGCCCCTGCCGAGAGCCTTTTCACGGTCGCGGTCGAGCACGCGTTTTACGCGGATATCAAGGCCTTGCGTGCTCTTAATATATCCGTGGTTTTGCGTAAGGATATCGTATGTTCCGCCGCCGACCGTTCCCAATCCCATTATTGCCACGTTTACTTTTTTCATTGCTTGTCCCTCGCAGTATTGAGTTTATATATCATATTAAGTCCGCGCAACGTCAACGTCCTGTCGAATATATCTATCGCGGGGCTGTCTCTGCCTATCAATTCGCTGAGCCCGCCGGTCGCGACCACCTTGGCGTCGGCATAACCCGTTTCTTCTTTTATCTTGAAAATGATATGTTCCACCATGCCTATAAAGCCGTTTATTATTCCCGACTGCATATTTGTGATAGTGGATCGGCACACAATTTCGGGCGGCGCGACAAGTTCTATTTTGGGAAGTTTTGCCGTACACCCCGAAAGCGCGTCCGCGCTTGTTTTGAGTCCAAACGAAATGAGTCCGCCCAAAAACTCGCCTTTTTCGCTTATCACGTTAAAAGTAGTGGCGGTCCCGCAATCTACGACTATCACCGGCCCCCCGTAAGTACGGTACGCCGCCACCGAATTCACTATACGGTCGCCGCCCACTTCTTTGGGATCGGTATAGCGTATGTGAAGTCCTGTTTTTATTCCCGCTCCCACTATCATGGGTCTTACCTTAAAATAATACATTACCATGTGTTCGAATGTATAATTAAGATTGGGATTAACGCTGCTCATTATCACGGCCGTGATATCGGAAAGTTTTATCCCGCCGGATGCAAGCAGTTCCTTCACGTTAAGACCGTATTCGTCGCTGGTTTTTCCGACAGCGGTGGCGAGCCGCAACGACATGACTATTTCGTCGTTGTCGAATACCGCCATTTTTATGTTCGTATTGCCTATATCTATGACAAGCAGCAAATCACTTCACCTCGGTAATTTTATCTATGCCGTCTACATCTACGGCAGTCGCGTTTCCGACGTTTGCGTTATCCTCCGCAACGCTATCGAACTCTACGGAAACATCCGGCTTTTTGACGGACACGTATCCCCTTAAACGCAAAGCTTTACCCACCGTAACGGCTACGGGAGGAACGACAAAGATTGCTACGGCAAACTCGATACACGCGGCGATGAGCGTTTCGACTATTATAGCCCAAAACAAATTTCCTCCGCGCCATATAAGACAAGGGACCACCAGTCCGGTGTTGAGTAACGACCCGACCGCGCAAGCAATTACGACCGGCACAAAAACCGACGCCCTGCCGTTGCCTTTACACGCTTTACGCAATAAAACGTACACGCCGTGACATCCGAGTCCGGTAAGCAGACGCGGCACGATCGGTATCCAGGGATTTGCTATAAACGTGGCTCCCACAACCGTGGGACTGATAAACGAATACGCGAGACTTATTACACCGAAACACAACGACTCGAACACCGTCATCTTCCAATCGCGCGTAACGCACGTAAACAATAGCGGCACCAAAAATACGTACGGCAACAATCCGAGCACCGCAGTAAGCGCCACGGTCACCGCGCTCACAGTTATCAGCTTAACATTATTTTTCATTGACGTTCTCCCGCTCGGCTTTCGGCAAAGGAATAGCCTGCGAATTTAGTATTTACATTTTGCTGCGGTTTGTCATGCAATACCGCGCTTACAATAGTATAGCACGCATAAACCCCGTAGGCAAGTATTTTGCCGCAAAGTAAAAGCTCTTCCCCGATATTTACCGAGAAAGAGCTAAATGATTTTTTTATTTCAGGGTTGCCCCAATGCCGCTTATTTGCAGCAAACGTCTCTGCCGCCGCAGCAGCAGGAGAGCAATAAGTACCACAACAGCATGTCGGAGCAATCGCAGCCTTTTTTCTCGTAGCATCCG
>CATKCE010000037.1 GCA_949744905.1 uncultured bacterium | reverse complement strand
CTCCCCCAAAAAAGGTTACGGAAAAGCCCAAAAGGGAAAACCCCGCGGAAAAAAACCCCGCCGCGAAAAAAGCCGCTCCCAAAAAATAAATAAAACGGTAACACAGTTCAAAAATAACGGACCGCAATGCGGTCCGTTATTTTGCATTATATCTTATTCAGTTCATAGCCGTCTTTTCCGTCTGTGACCGTGTAGCCAAGCTCTTTTATCTCGTCGCGCAAGCGGTCGCTTTCGGCCCAGTTCTTTTGTTTGCGGGCGTCGTAGCGTTGCTGTGCAAGTAGGGAGACTTGTTCGGGTATAGGCTCGTCGTCCGCTTTTTCCGGCGCACGGACGTTTTGAAGCCCGAGTCCGAGAACTTTATCGAACCGCAAGGCGGTTTCATAAACGTCTTTCGACGGTTTTTCCTTTACCATTGTCCATAGTACGCCCAAGGCGAGCGGAAGATTAAGATCGTCGTTAACGGCTTCCGAAAACTGCGTCTCGTATTTTTTTATGGTATCTTCGTTTGTGCGCTCCGCGCTCGATTTGTGCTTATATAAAGATTCCGTAAGACGGTCGTATGCGGTTTGCGCGGCGTCCATACCTTCAAACGTAAAGTTCAGTTTTTTGCGGTAGTGCGCGTTGAGACAGAAATATCTGAATGCGAGAGGGGAATATCCGCGCTCGGTAAGCTGGTCTATCGTGTAAGTGTTTTTAAGCGATTTGCTCATTTTTCCGCCGTCTACCAGCATGAATTCGCCGTGCATCCACACGTTTACCGTCTTTACGCCTTCGCGCGCTTCGCTTTGAGCGATCTCGTTTTCGTGGTGTACCGGAATATGGTCCACTCCGCCGGTATGGATATCAAAAGTCGTTCCGAGGTATTTGCGGCTCATTGCCGAGCATTCTATATGCCAGCCGGGATATCCCATGCCCCAGGGCGACTGCCATTGCATTATGTGGTTCTTTTCCGCCTTTTTCCATAACGCGAAATCCGCGGGATGACGTTTTTCGGTGTTCACTTCCACGCGGGCGCCGGCGATCTGCTCGTCGAGATTCAAGCGGCTGAGTTTGCCGTATCCGTCGAATTTTTCTATATCGAAGTATATGCCGTCGCGTGTCTCGTATCCGTATCCTTTATCCACAAGGTCCTGCACGTACTTTATCATGTCCGGTATGTGCTCGGTGGCTTTGGCTATTATTTCCGGTTTGCCGATATTGAGACGTTCGAGGTCGCGGAAAAATACGTCCGCGTAGTAGTCGGCTATTTCTTTAGGCGACTTTTTTTGCTCTTTTGCGGCTTTTTCCATTTTGTCTTCGCCGTCGTCTCCGTCTGAAAGAAGATGTCCGACGTCTGTGATATTCATTACGCCTTTTATCTTATAACCGTCGTATTTCAATACGCGACGCAACATGTCCATAAAAATGTACGTGCGAAGATTACCTATATGCGCGTAATTGTATACGGTGGGACCGCACGAATACATGGTCGCCGTGCCGGGCTTGATCGTTTTGAATTCTTCCTTTTTTCGGGTGAGAGTATTGTAGACTTTTAACATTTTGCGATCATTGTTCCTTTTCTTTTTCGGATAATCTCTTTTCGAGCGCGGCGACTCTGTCGCTTAGCGCTTTTAGTTCGTCTTCGGTGGGGTCGGGCAGGCATTGGTCGAGGTCGTCTATTCTTTCGTTGCCTATTTTAACTATTTTGCCGGGTATGCCTACGACCGTCGCATTGGGCGGCACTTCTTTCAGCACTATGCTTCCCGCGCCTATTTTGGCGTTTTTGCCCACGGTGAAAGGTCCGAGCACCTTTGCTCCCGAGCATATCATTACTCCGTCTTCGATAGTGGGGTGGCGTTTTCCTTTATCTTTGCCGGTACCGCCCAGAGTCACGCCTTGGTAAATCAGCACGTTGTTGCCCACTTCGGCGGTCTCTCCTATAACCACGCCCGCGCCGTGGTCTATTACGACGCCGTATCCTATTTTTGCCGCGGGGTGTATCTCTATCCCGGTTACGAATCTGGCAAACTGGCTTACTATCCTCGCGAGCAGTTTGTATCTGTGCAAATAAAGGAAGTGGGCAAAACGGTACATTACAAGCGCGTGGAAACCGCTGTACGTCAGTATGACTTCCGCTTTGCTTCTTGCCGCGGGGTCATGTTTGAAGATCGCGGCGAGATCTCGTTTGATTTTGTCGGATACTCTCATTGTGCGTCCTTATACATGTTTTACGGTATAAACGATAATAACTCTACCGCGTCATCGAAACGCCGCATTGCGTCATTTCGTTCTTTTTCTTCGGTAAGCACCGTGGTGAACTTTTTCTCTATGTCGTTTAATATGTTATCGAGATATCCGCGCCCTTTATCGGTCAAAGAATATAAAAGCGATCTGCCGTCGTCGGATTTGCGCGTTTTTTCGATCAGATCTTCGTTTATACATTTTTTTGCCAAAAGCGCAAGATTGGATTTTACCATTCCCAACGATTCCATAAGTTCGCGCGGGGGTTGCGGAGATTGCGACAGGCAAAATAACAGCCGTTCTTTAAGTCCGAACGGACCGTATCGGGTCTCGGTGGTTTTTCGCGTAAACAAAAGAAGCTGTATTATTTTGTCGGATAAGCGCTCTATTTTTTTATCCTCCGGCGCGCGGGTATTTAATTATAACCATTATATATTATATGTTACGTTTTGTCAAACGTACGGCGTGATTATAGGTTTGCCGAATGTCATTTACGCGTATTTATGCTTTTGTTAAGCGTGGCAGTGTATAAGCTGGAGTGTTAGCACTCTAAACAGTCAAGTGCTAACAAAATGTTTGAGATTTACTTAAAACAAACAAGAGGCAAATACATTATAAACTATTAAAATACATATTTCGGCATTAAAATACGCTATATTTTGTATGTTTTGACAGCGGTCATTTATTTTAGGCTAATGTAAAATAATTATTAAATACGGCGAATCGATATTGACATTTGTCGTTAAATACTGTATTATTATAGTGATAAACTGTGAGTATTATAGGAGAATCGAGATAATGCCAATATCCGATCAGGTAATAGAGCTCGAAACCAAAAAGAAAGGACGTAACATTCTGTTTATAGTCCTGATATCCGTATTGGCGGCAGTCAGCGTGGCTTTTGCCGTTTTATGGGTGACAAAGGCCCCGGCGGTCGACCCTCCGGCAATAGAGAGGATATCCGTAGCGTACACCGATCTAAGCGCGCAGGGCGCCGATCAAGACGGCAGTCCCGTATACACGGTAACGCCCACCTGCACTTATACCGTGCATTTCGATCTTGTGCTCAAAGAAGGTTCTACCATAAACGACACCAATTCGGTCGTAAACGTGATAAGCCAGCCCGCCGGTTGCATTACTGTTTTATCCGGCAGCGGAATCGATCCCGAACGCCCCAACCAGTACGTTTGTAATTTCAGAGTAAACAACGACGTCCGTATGGATTTCGCTCTTGTCGCGTCCAGCGAGTTTACTCCCGGAGTCAGCCGCGTGATCCCCTTTAAGGTGGAGACCGACCCGTATACGGAATATTTCGATCTCGGTACCCGCGACGACGAAGTAAAGGTGATAAGACGCGACGGATCTACCGATAACGACGAAATAAAACTTGAAAAAATAGATGCCCGTTCCGACGACAACGTAACGTATTACAGAGCCGAAAAGCCTATAACGTATTTCGAAAGTCCGTTCGGATCGCGCAACCGTTATTACCGTTTGGATTTCGAGCAACTCGGAAAACTCGGCGATAACGGTATGTATGCCAAGATCAAGCGCAACGTTCAGGGTAACGGAGGATATTACGACCAGGTCAAGATAATGGTCGGCGAGGGTAACGATTACGATAAAGTTACTTTCACCGAGATAAATGCCGATAATATAGGAACCGACAATATCCGTTTCGATTTGCAGGCCGAGCAACCTTACTGCCGCAGTAAAGCGGTGTTTATCCCGCGCAAATCCGCCACCACCAACTATATCAAATTGGTGGCCAACAATTACAACGGCGCGTCCGAGGCTGCGCGCCGCGAGATAATCGTCGAGGTCGGTTTCAGTTCGAGCAAATTGTCGGATAAGATCACCGAGATATTGTTCAATAATCCTTATTCCGACGGTCCGGTCGAGAGCGGAAAGTCTAAATATGAAATAGATCTGTATCTCGGCGACGGCAACAATTCTTTCCCGTTATCCGATTTTATCAGCGTTAAGCGCGGCGAAAAACTCGAGGATTCGGAATGGGGAACTGATAAGCTCCGCGGCGAGATCTTAAGCGGCGGCAGCGGCATCCTGACAAACGATAACTCAAAACCTTTCGGACTGCGCTTTAAATCCATTAACAAGTCGGGCACAGACGTGGTGCGTATCACCGATTCCGATCCCGACGGCTTTGACGTGTCGATAGACATTACCGTAAACGTCCACGCGCCAATAATCGACGTAGCGGTCAGTTCCGGCAATACGCCGCAAAGTATTGAAGTGGCTACGTTCTCGGGCAATACAAATACGGTATCGGCGCAATTTACGCTTCCCAACGGGCTGAGAAACAGCGAGATCGTTTCGCATCTCAATTCGGCGCTTACTGTAAAATATCCCTCGGGGTTGGCTCCGTCGGCTGTTTCCGCGCCCAATACCATATCTATCCGCAATCTGCGCACCATAGGAAATTCGCACGTGTTTACGCCGACGTTTACCGATAACGCGACCAACACTTCTAAGATAGATACATCGGTGGAATTCGGTATAGGCGCAAACGTCGCGTCGGGTAAGTACGAGTTCGTGTTTACGCTCGCTCCGCAGGGTCTGGTCGTAAAAAACGATAAGTACGTGCCTAAGGAGCAGTTGTCGTTTACCGTAACGTTAACTGTGACGCGTCTTGCCAGTTCCGTAAACGTTGATCCCGATTTCGTAAGACACGATAAAGACAAATACACCGTGCTTGTAAAAGATTCGCTTTTGGAGCACAGCGCGGAAGCGACGCTTACTTTGGCTATCGGTACCGGCGAAGTTACGGGCAGCAAACGTTATACCGTCTTCACTCTTAAAGATATTCTCACGTATTACGAGGGCGACGATCAAATAAGCGACGACGGCGATATAAATTACAAAGCTTTGAAGATCGGGACCGAAGACGTCAACGAAGTGTCGATATCGGAAATTTTCAGTACGGAGACCGGAAAGTTTGTCGTTCCGTCGGTCGCCGGCGGCAGACCGGCCGGGAAACTTATCGTAACGCTGAGAGATTTCACTCTGGTGCTTACGGTAGAATATAAAATGGCGGTGGAAAGCATTAGTCTTTCGGTGGACGGCGCTAAACCCGCCAAATTCGATTATTCCAAGCCGTCGGGCGAAGGACTTAATCTAGATAACGACAAATACGATATCTTGACGGCGATGTCGGCGGCGGGAGCTATCACAAACGCCGCGTATATGAAATATCCCGACAGGTTGAAAGTGGATATCGCGTATAAGAGCGGTACCGCCGCTTATGTGTTCCCGCACAAAGTAGGACGCGGAAGCGCGACATATTATTTCCTGCCGGGAACCGACCTCGATAAAGCCACCGAGGACGACGCCGTTTTCCGTATTTCTAAGCCCAACGATCCTTTGCGCGATTACGGAGTCGTACTGCTTAAAGATCTGTATTCTTTAAGCGTTGCCAAAGGTATAGACTATCAAAACATACGCATATATTACAGCTACGGAAGCGATGCTTTAACGGTTTCGGAAGACGGAGTGGTTACCGATATCGCCGCCGCGTACGTTGTGTATTCCGACTATACTTTCGTGCGCAAATACGACGATTTTAAGTTGTACACCGATGAAAAATACAATGTCGAACTGTCTTCCGGCAGTACGCTCGCTTATACGTCCGGACAGCGTTTCGCAGTTTACTATTCGGGTATCGTGCTTCTTACCGACGGATTCGAAACTCCGTCGAACTGCATAGTGGAATACGAAGATTATCGATACGCCACCGTTGGCGCCGAAATGAGGATAAGCGACGACCGCCACGTCGCATACAGTAACGGAGTGTTCACTGTAAGCACCATAGAGGGCGAAAGCGGCGTAATATCCTGCGGCGACATAAGTTATACCGAGAAAGGCAATTCGAGACACACCGTCAGCGTCAATATCACTGTATCCAATACCGCAGTGTCGGTCTCGTCTATTTCGTTGTATTCCGATGCCGAACACAATACCGCGTTCGACGAGGCTGTGCTTTATAAAAACGGCGCGGGCAAGCGCGAAATAAAAGTATATTATTCGGTAACGTACATGCCGTACGATAACGGTAATACGGGACTTGACAGATTTATCATACAGCATCCCTCGAATTTCAGTATCGGAGGAGCTTCGCCGGCGATAGATTTCGATAAGTCGCCGGACGTTTACGCCGAGGAACTCAAAAACCAGACCGTTTTGGGCGGATGTCTTACGCTCGATACCGACAGCAAGGTATTTACTTATAACGGATACTTTACTGTCGCCGTTTTAAGCGAAACGTCCAACGGCGACCATACTTTGAGCATATACGCGCAAGGCGATACTTCAAAGACTGACAGCGCCGTGCTTAGCGTGACCACTGTAATTGAAGGTATAAACGCCGGTATGGACGTAAAGGGAAAAACATATTCGTTTACGGCAGGTTCCGCGGCGGAACGCAAAGTATCGTTTATGTACGATACCGCCGCAGGCGGAATCAATACTTACGACCTTGTATTCGACTTTTTGCCCGCGGGCGTCGATTGGCGTAATCTTACGTTTAAGGCGGCGTTCACCGGTGCGGACGGCGCCGGCATATCCGGAAAATTCTATTCTGGCGGCAACGATTACGAATCCGGTATCGGTGGAGTTACGGTAGACGGATACCGCGTTTCCATTCCCAAATACAGAGTCAGCGGCGCGCGTTTGACCGTTACCGTCACCGAAAAAATAGGGGATTCCGCCGCAAAAGATTACGTGTTCAATATCGACTTCGATATCGATGTGCCTGTGGAAACGCTTGCTCTCGTAGTTGACGGAGACGACGGAAACGTTATCGCCGACGGCGGAGTGTTGAATATCGTTACCGACGGCAGAAGCGGCGAACATAAGTTCGAGCTTTCCGTACTTGTAAACGGCGGAGACGAAAATTTGCGTCCCATAGATACCGCCGTTACTATGGAGATAGAGGACGCGGGTAAATTCGCCGGAATTTACCGTTTGCCCACGGAGAACGGCAGTTACGCTCTTTATGCCGATTTCGGCAGGGTGACTGCTCCTACGGCGTCTTTGAAGATTGCGTTGGGCGGCAGAACTATACGCGTAAATATAAAACTTACTACTACGAAACTCGCTATAAGCTATATAGACGCAACGCTCGGGGATACGCTTGCTATAGACGATAATCGTCCCGTCGATATAGGAGCGGAGGTCCGTAACGCCGGCACGCCGAACGGAGCCGCGTTGTCGGTGCAGATAGATTATTCTTACGGTTCGGTCACCGGAGATATCAAGGTATCTAAAAACGGCGCCGTATTTACGCCGTCCGGCAGCCGCGGGACTTTTGTTCTTACCGCGTCTTATTCGTACGATAACGGCGGAACGCCCGATACTGTTTCGGTTTCCACGGTCGTTACGGTGGAAGTGCCGCTTGACCGTATCGAAATAAAACGGGACGGCATTCTTATGTCGGATACTTCGCTTATTAAACTTCTTGCGGGACAGACCGACGGCAATGTGTTCGACGTTGCGGCGTATTACAAAGTATCGTCTCTTCCTGCCGCCGATTTGGACGACGCCGACTTTGTATGCGTCAGTTCCGATACTACGGTAGCTACCGTGTCGTTCTCCGGAGGAAAACTTATCGTTACGCCCGCAAAGAGCGGCAGTACAGTCGTCACCGTATCTGTAGATGGAATAAATGCGGAGTTTATAGTGGAGGTCGCCCGGGCGAAACTTTCGCTTACGCTGTCGCAGTCCGAGGTGGACGTGCTGGATACAAACGAATTTACCGCTACTGTAAATATCGATTGCAACGGCTTTTACGATGCGGGAGATTTGTCGGTGGATATCGGCGGTTTGAATATTGCAGCGTTCGGGGCGAGAGCGGATTCCGCCGTTGCGGGAAGATATTATATTACCTTAGACAAAACAAAAATAGACGCCGCGGAGTTAAAGAGCCATACGCTTAGCGTTACGGCTTCGATTAAAGGAGTAAACGGTATATCCGTCGGCGCGTCGGCTACTGTGACTCTTGTCGCCGAAAATTACGAACCCGTAGTCGTGCTTACGCCGTTGCACGGCGGCAAAGCCGAGATAGATAAAAGCTCGACGGGCGAATATATGTTTGCGCTCGCCGCATCGGATAAACTTTCGGGATTCGGAGGAGCCGCGCCTGCCGTTACGTTTGACTGCAATGCGTTTACGCTTGTAAACGCTGACAATACCGCGACAATATCGGGAATAAAGCCCGGTTACAGCCAGACGAAAGATACGGTCACCGCTACCGTAAGTTTCCTCGGTAACACGTACGAGGGCACGCTGGAATTTGCCGTTGTGGATAGCGGAAGCCTTACCAGCGCTCTGTATACGGCAAGCTCTGTTCCTGCCGATATAGCGGACTTTATAAGCAGTAACGGCGGCGTCAACAGCGCGCTTCTTACCGAAGTCTCCGGCAATATCGCGATAGACTACTCATCCGAGCATACTGCCAAGACCATTGTTTTGCTCACCGAATATACCGACGCTCCGAGCGCTGTGCTGTTGGCGGATACCGACAGTTTCGAAGTTGCGACTCCGTCGCTTTTCACTCGACTGGGCGCTAAAACGACGGTCAAAAACGGCAGATACTATTTCATAGCGTATTATAGAGCCGAGAGGGCTGGGACCGCGTCGTTTGACGTAAGGACGGTCGCTATCGGCGGCAGCGTGTATTCGGCGGACAGCGCGGAAATAACGCTTACGGCGAGCAAACCGAATTTTGCGCTCAATGTGCAACAGCTCGTTCTCGATCCGGGAACGGAGAGTACGGTTACCGTTAATCGCAATGCCGGTTTTGTAGGAGACCTCGAATATTCCGCTGAAATTTCAGGAAACGGGAGCGGCGTTGTGACGTTTACGCGCAACGACAATTCGTTCAAAGTTTCCGCGGCTGTCGATAAGGGCGGTTGCAACGCTATACTTACCGTTACCGTTTCGGTGGAAAGCGGAGCGTTCAAGGGCGACAGCGCTACTTTTACCGTGCCGGTCAAAGTAAATTCGTACCTTGCTCCTACCGCTACCGTTACGAAAACGGTCGTGTGGTCTCAAAGCGCCGACGTTACCACAGATCTCGGCGCGTTGTTCGATATCACGCACGACGCTCATGACCGCGGATTCAAAGCCGAAACGAGTTTTGACTTTGCCGCCGGAGCCCAGCGCTTGGGAAGCATAACAAACGGCGTGTATACGCCCGACGGCAATACCGACGGATATTATACGGACATATCCTATATCGTAACTGCCGGAGGCGGTTACTTTGCCGGTCGAGAATTGGCTAACGGCAATATCCGCGTTATAGTTGCTCCTTCGGTGTCTTTGACCGACGGTTCGGGAGTTTACGTTGCGCCTGGCGGAACGTTCGACTTTAACAACAACGTTGAAGTTAACAACATAGGATCCAATGCAAGAGTCGTTTCGGTGGAATACGCGTTGTCCGACCCCGATGCCGGAGTTATAGAGAACGGTATATTTACCGCGGCAAACGGGTATGCGGGTAAAGTAACTCTTACGTTGACGGCAACTTTAAACTATGCAGGAGGAAATACGGGTAAAGCGTTGCCGCTTACGAGAGAGCTCACGGTAACGGGGCTTGTCCGTTCGGAAAATGCGGACGACGAAACGTTCAAAGGTAAAAACGGTACCGTCTCGCTTGTAAACGCTTTCCTTGGCGCGGGATTCACTTCGTCCGCGGCGGATACGTTTGAAATAACTTCTTCCGATACTACCGCGGTTGTTTCGGCAGGCAACGGTAGCGTAAGGATACTGCCCGACGCCAATTACGGCACTACCGACAGGATAGTGACGTTGTCGGTCAAGATAACCCATGACGGCGAAGACTATTTCGGCACGTTCGACTTCGTCGTGCAAGCCATAGCCGTACCCCATACCGACGTGAGCGAAGGCGTGAACGGCGATATCCGCACTTATACGTTTGATTTTGCCGCAGGCGGAATTGCTTCGCTGACGGCCGTAAAGGGCGGCGATCTTGTTACCGTGACCGATAACGGAGACAACACCTTTACCGTTACCGTAAACGAAAATATTGAGGGAGGGGCGGTAGAACTTCGCGCTTCGGTAAAACTCGGCGGAGATTACGCGGGAGGCAAATACGAAAATTCGTTTGTACGTTATTTCGCCTTTACCGTAGATAACAATATGCCTGTTTCGCCTATACCCGTCCTCTCGGTTTCGGAGTCGGACGGCAGGATAATCGCGTCGGTCGAAGATACCGACGGAAATGTTGTTGCGGCTACCTTCGGATACGAAAGCTCGAGCGCATATATCGTATTGTATCAAGACGGTTCGTACGCGCTTAAAAAAGGCGCGAGCGGAGTTATTGCGGTAAACGTAAAAGCTGTTTTGACCGAGGGCGCATACCGCGGCGAAGTTTTGAACGGCTCGGTAAATATAAAAGTGCCCGATATGCCCGCAATAGCCGTCGGAGACGTAAAGGTCAATTTGGGCGAGAATTACGGCGGCTCCATCACGATAGATCGTTCGGATATAAAAGTAATAACGTACTTCGCCGATTCCGAGTATATCAAAGTGCTTGCCGACGGTAAATTCACGTTTATGCCCGCTTCCGAGGATAAGACCGTGACGGTCACCGTTTATTACACGATAATATCCGGAGCGTATTCCGGCGAGATATGCACGCAAAACGTCAACGTTATCGTGCCCAAGCTCCCCGCGTATACGGTATCGGTCGGTACGGAGAGCGGCGCGGAAGTAATACGTATCAATGTGCCCGAAGGCTCGTATTCCGCAGACTACGCGTGCGCTTTGGTCGACGCGTCCGATTCGCAGTATATAACGCTTACGAAAAACGCCGACGGATGCAGCTGGAGCTACAAACTTTCGACCGATGCTTACGGACATGAAATCAAGTTGAAATTTACGGTTACGTTTACGGACGGAGCGTATTCGGGTTACACCGTGGAGATAAAAGGCGGATATACGGTAGTTCCGCCCGAATTGCCTGTCTTGACCGTAGAAGTTGATGAAACAACGCAAACGATAACGTGCGGCGGAGCTACTGTTAAGGATGTAACGTACGAATACGACAATACGTATATTGTTATCGAGAACGGCGTATATAAGTTTACTTCCGCGGTCGACGGCACCGCTCGGGCTGTGTCGGTGACCGTCAAAGGCAGAGTGGACGGCGGAGCGTACGACGGAGCCGAGGTGTCGGCTACGGTCACGGTAAATACGCCGGCGCTCATACTTGATGTGGAATGGAACGAAGACGGTCTGGGTGGCACGGTGCGGTACGCGGTAGAGCATATCGACCAAAACAAAATAGCGTCGGTCGACTTTGCCGCAGATAGCGGAAGCGGTATCGAATTTGCCGATGCGGCGAACGGCGTATTTACGGTTGTCGCGGTCGGCGAATATAGCGTTAACGTCACAGTAACTCTCGACGACGGTGCTGTGCTCGCAAAGTCGGTTTCGGTAAACGCGACTGTTGCGCCCGAGTCTCCCGAGCCTCCCGTCGAGGGCGGCGAAGAAACGTCGGACGGTGACGGGACAAAATAACGTATTTACGGAGTTTTTACGTATGAACGGACAAAAGGGAGAATTTTATACCGTGGATATCTGCGGCAGAGTAGAAGAATTGCCGGTGCTCAAACTTGCGAGCGGTCCCAAGATAGCTTTTTTCAATCTTCACGGCAACGTCGAACTTACCGAGTACTGCGCGGAAAAACTTGCCGGCTTGCTCGCGGGTAAAGCCGACATTCTGCTTACCGCCGAGAGCAAGGGCTTACAGCTTACACACTGCGCGGCGCGCATGTTGGGACATCGGTTTTATGCGGTGGCGAGAAAATCTCTTAAATTGTACATGCAGGACGGTATATCGGTGGCGGTAAAGAGCATTACCACCGCAAAAGAGCAAAGACTGTATCTTTCGGCCCGCGACGTCGAACTTTTAAGGGGCAAACGCGTGGCTGTGGTGGACGACGTTATATCCACCGGAGGTTCTATAGAGGCTTTGTCGGAATTGGTCCGTATGGCGGGAGGTACTGTTGCGCTGAAAGCGGCGGTGCTTGCCGAGGGCGATGCTAAAGACCGGGACGATATAGTGTTTTTGGCTCCGATACCGGTAATGTAAAATATATCTGCAAATTTTAGGCTCTCCGTGCGGAGAGCTTTTTTGTATGCCGCATTTTTTTATCCTTTATTCCGCACAATATTCGTATGCAAAGAGTGCAGGACATAATCGATTCTTTTCAAATGCCCGATACGGTGTTCAGGCGCGATTTCACGGTGGGAAAAACGCCCGCCGCAATGTTGTTCCATCCTGATTTTACCGACCCTTTTATTTTGCGCTCGGTACTGAGAGCTTGCTCGGAGGCGCGAAAAGTTTGCGACGCCGAAAGTTTGCTTAAAGAGATACTTGTGGTAAGCGAGGCGGAAACGGGCGACGAGAAAGACGCCGCCGAGCGTGTGCTGGATGGCGACGCGGTCATTTTCGTAGAGGGGGTCGCCGGTTGTATTGCGGTCAACGCTCGCAAGTGGGACAAAAGGGCGGTCGCCGAGCCTCCTACCGAAACGGTGGTAAGAGGTCCGCGCGAAGGTTTTATAGAAGATTTTAAGACTAACGTCACTCTTGTGGAAAAGCGTTTGCGCAGTAAAAAGCTGGTCGTAGAAAAACTTAAAGTCGGACGAGAGAGCAATACTGCGGTGGCGGTATTGTATCTCGGCGGTATAGCGGATGCCGAACTTGTGAAAGAAGTTGTATCGCGTATAAAAAAATTGGATATAGACGCTATTAACGACAGCCACTATCTTGTGCCGTGCCTGGAAAACCGTCCGAATTCGTTGTTCCCACAGGTGGGTACGGCGGAAAAGCCCGACGCGGTCGCGGCAAAACTTTTGGAAGGGCGGGTCGCCGTGATAGTTGACGGTTCTCCAATAGTGCTGACCGTACCGTTTTTGCTGATAGAGAATTTCCATTCGGGCGAGGACTATTACGAGCGTAGCAGTTTTGCCACCTTTTTGCGGATACTGCGTCTTATAGCTGTGGCTTTGGCTGTGTTTCTGCCCGGATTGTATGTTGCCGACCTTACTTACCATTATGAGGTCGTGCCTCTCAAATTGCTTATAACCATTCTCAACGCGCTCAAAGGCATACCTTTGCCGCCTATGTGGGAAATACTGTTTATATTGCTGTTTTTTGAGATAATACGCGAGGCGAGCATACGCATGCCTAAAAGCGTGGGCACCGCTATGAGCATCGTAGGCGCGTTGGTGCTTGGCGATACCGCTGTAAAAGCCGGCATAATATCGTCTCCCGGAGTAATGATAATTGCACTGTCGTCCATAGCTTTGTACGCCGTACCCGCTCTTGTGGGCACTACAAGTCTGCTTCGGATCTTATTTACGGTTGTGGGCGGTCTCGGAGGGCTGTACGGTCTTATCATTGCCGGAACGGTGCTCGTGCACTATCTTGCGACGCTCGACAGTATGGGCACGCCTTCGCTCGCGCCGTTTGCACCTCTGATAACCGACGACTTAAAGGACGGGATAGTGCGCTCTCCGCTTTTCAGTCTCGATACAAGACCGCAGTCTATAGGCTCGCCCAATAAAAGGAGGTTACGTTGGTCTCAACCGAAAAAAGGATAAGCACGTCGCAGATGTTCGCGCTGATATTTATTTTGGGCATGAGTCTCAAAATGATGATGTTGCCGGTATTGTTGCTTAAAGCGGCGGGCAGGGATTCGGTGATAGCTCTCACCGTTATACTCTTGTCCGAACTCGTTTGCCTCGTTGCCATAGTTGCGGCGGTGGTGCTGTCGCCGGGACTGAGTTTTCCCGAACTTTTGCGCGGCTTCGCGGGAAAATGGACGTCAAAGATAGTGTGCATGTTATTTTCGCTGTTTTTCGTATTCAAACTTGTACTGCTTTCGGGCGAAGTGAGGATATTTTTCAGTGAAAATTTGTTTGACGACTTTCATTGGGGTGCGTACGCGTTGCCGTTTTTTGCTTTGATAACCGTGTTTGGAATGGGGACGGCGCGCGCACTCGGCCGCACCGCGCAGTTTTTGTTGCCGTTCATATTTATAGCCACCGTTTTGATGCTTGTGCTTATCGGCGGCGGCGTGGACTTCACGGAAGTATTGCCTTTCGGTGAATTCGGCGTGCGCAATACACTCAGCGAGACCGTACGATATGCTATGTGGTACGGAGATTATTCGGCGTTGATAGTGTTTCTCGGGTCGGTAAAGCGTTCGAAGTTTACTGTATCGGCAAGTATCGTTTCCGGAGCCGTGGCGTCAGCAGTCGTGCTTTTCTTTACGCTGGGACTCACCGCATCGTTTTCAAACGTATGCAACGTGATAAGATTCGGTCAAAACGTTACGGGTATGTCGCATTACGCGTTGGGAAACGTAATGGAAGGACGATTCGATCTGCTTATGTTCTGCGTGTGGATGATATCGGTGTTTGTAAAGGCCGGGATATTTTCGTATACTTCGGTGTATTTTTTCCGCTCGGCGGTTCCGTTAAAGGCGCCGGCTGTCTCGTTGGCGCTCGGCGTGATACTGTATTTTGTGTCGATGCTTACGCCCTCGGCTACCGGTCTGCACACTTTTATGATGAACGTATTTGCGGTTCCCGCATTGGTATTACAGTTTTTGATACCCGCCTTTATGCTTACGGTTGCGCTTGCGGGGCGTAAAAAGCAGTTTAAGCGAGACGACCGAAAGTATTCCGTCGCGGATAGCGATAAAGGAGACGGCGATGAAACGCAGCCATAAAATAATGCTTTACAAACTGAGTTGCCTGCTGTTTGCTTTGGTGCTCATGTTTTTGCCGCATCGAGGACAACCGTATTCGGATATCCGAGTGCTGGCGACAGTGCTCGGCGTGGACGGAGGCGAGGGGAACGTATCGGTATCGGCGCAGCTTGCCGTGCCCGTAGCGCAAAACGGAGACGGCAAAGCCAGCACCGTCGCGCGTGCTACCGGCGGCAGTCTTCCCGAAGCGTTGGAGAATCTTGAGATCGGATTGGGACGCCGTATCGATTACGGACATTTGTCCACCGTCGCCATAGGCGAAGGGGCGTTGATAGACGATATATATAATTATATGTCGTATCTGCTGTCGTCGGGCAAAATGGGCCCCGGAGCGTTTTTGGTATACTGCTCGAAATCTCAGGCGGGAGATTTTATAGAAGAAGCCCAGCAGATGGGCGAGAGCTCGGACGCCGAACTCGCGAATTTTATATCGTATAGCAAACGCGCGAACCATGTAGCCACCACTACCGCGTTGAAATTTTTGCAAACTCTGAATTCTTCGTCCCACGCGGCCACAATGCCGTGCGTCCAGCTCGAAGACGAAGATGAAAAATCCAACTCCGGCAGCGGCGAACAAAGCGGACAGTCGGGCGGCGGACAAGGCGGGTCGCAACAACAGGACGAACAGTCGTCATCCGGAAGTTCGGGACAAAGCGGACAATCCGGCGGCGGCGAAAACAAGAAGAAAAAGTTGGTGGCGGTCGATGCCGTTGCGGCGTTCGGCGGAGATATCAAAGCCGCGACCATCTTGGACGAACTTACCACGCGCGGCGTTGTGTGGCAAGATCCGAATTCCGATTTCGGGCTTGTCGAACTCCGCGACGTCCTAATAGACGGCGAGGAAGTGCCGTCGGTTTCCGCGCGGCTGACGGGTAAAAAGGTGAGCCGTTCGGCAAAGATAGAAAACGGCGAAAATGTTTTGAGTTACAAAATAAAGATAAAACTTCGGCTGGACGATTCGAGGATATGCGGTAATCCGTTGTTTTACGACAAATGGAAAAACGCCCTCGAAGAAGAATTCGGGAGCGTGGTGCAAAGCAATCTCATGCGGAGCGTAGAGGTGTCAAAAGAAATGAATCTGGATTTTTTGGGCATACGCGAGAGTTTCCGCAAGTATTGCCGCAAAGGTTACGATAATTTCGAATTGTCGTCGGTTGTGGTAAATACCGATATCTCCGTTACTATCCAGACTTGATATAGTGACTTTATTCCAACGTATCGAGTACGGTCTCGGTAGCTTTGGCTGACAGTCTCTTTGTGTCGGTATACGTTCCGGCTATGACTAAAATATCGTCGGGCAACAGTTCGCACTGTGCGCCGGGCGTAACTATTATGTCGTCGCCGCGCTTTATAAGGATTATGGTGACCTTTTCCGTGTTGCGCAGATTGAGTTGCAACAGCGTTTTGTATCGCCATTTTATCGGCGTGCGTATCTCTACCATGCGGAAATTATCTGACAAAGACATTACTTCTATCATATTGGGCTTTACAAGGTTTGCCGCGAGTTTCGCTCCCATTTCTTCTTCGGGTTCGATAACTATGTCCGCGCCGATTTTTTTGAGAACATGGCGGTGGCGCGCGTTTTGCGCTTTTGCTATTACCTGCGGCACGCCGAGTTGTTTGCACGTCAAAGTAATGAATATACTGGCTTCTATGTCGCCGGCTATACACACTATTATAACGTCCAAATTGCGTATTCCGAGTTTTTCCAACACCGCCTCGTCGGTTGCGTCGGCGCATATCGCCTGTGTGCAGTAAGGCTCTATGTCGTTTACTTTGTCGGGGTCGCTGTCTATTGCCAGCACTTCGGCGCCTTCGGCGTTTAGCCCGCGGGTGAGCGCCATCCCGAATCTTCCCAGTCCTATAACTCCGTATTGTTTTTTAACTACTTTTGCCATAAATCATCCTCTGGAATTTATCCTATCATTATATCGACTTCGGGGTAGGTAATCCTGTCGTCAACGCCCTTTTTGTGCAGGAACATAAGGCCGATGGTCACCATTCCGACGCGTCCGAAAAACATAAGAAGCGTCATGATTATCTTGCCGAGCACAGAAAGCGTGCCGGATATTCCGCATGAGAGCCCTGCGGTCGTATAAGCCGAAATCACTTCGAACAGTACGTTTTCAAACGTGAGCGTGTCCGCGTCGGCATGTCCTCGCTCGGATATAAGCAAAACGAACGCCGCGGCGATTACAACCAAAAGACTGGAAACGAATACTCCTACGGCTTTGCGCGAGTTGCGCGGGTGTATCTTTCTTTTAAGCATGGTGACTTCGTCGTTACCGCGTATGCCGGCTATTGTCACAAGTACAAGTATAGTAAGCGTTGTGGTGCGTATGCCACCGCCCGTAGAGCCCGGAGACGCTCCCACAAACATCAAAAGCATGGTCATGAATTTGCTTGCCGAAGTAAGGTCGCTTTGTTCGACTGTGGCGAATCCCGTACTGCGCGGCGATATGGATTGGAACAGCGACGCGAGCACTTTGTCGCCTGCTGTCATTCCCGTCATTGCCTTTCCTCCGTATTCGACGCCGAGGAAAAAAGCCCAACCCGATATTATAAGAACAAACGATGTTATGAGAACTATTTTTGTGTGGTAAGACAGTTTGCGGAAGTTTCCTTTGTTTTTGCCTATATCCATGAGCACTGTAAAACCGAATCCGCCGAGTATTATCAAAAACGATACCGAGAGATTTACCATTACGTTGCTTGCAAATCCCATAAGCGAACTGCCCGCGCCCTGCGTTACGCCCATCACGTCAAACCCCGCGTTACAGAATGCCGATACCGATGTGAATGCGGCTTGCCATACGCCAATCGCGCCGTTGCGCGAAACAAAAGGATATAACAACAGTAAAAAACCGACGGCTTCTATGCCCAGAGTAACAAGCATTATGTTGCGCCCGAGACGCACCATTCCGCGGTTTTCGGTTTGGTTGAATTCGGCTTTCATCACCATGCGGTCGCTTATTGTTATCTTGCGACGCAATAAAAGCATGAATAGGGTGGTGATGCACATGAAACCCACTCCGCCGAACTGGATCAAAATTAGAAGTATGACTTGTCCGAACATATTAAAATAAGACGCAGTGTCGCCGACGACCACAAGTCCGGTCGTGGAGACCGCGCTGGTAGCTGTGAATACCGCGTCCAGATAGTTCATCCATTTGCCGCTGCGCGCGCATATCGGCATGCACAATATCAGCGCGCCGATAAGTATCACGGCCAAAAAGCCCAGCGCAATCTTGTGCGCCGGATTCAATTGTATGCGCCGCGGGTGTTTGGGAAACTTCCTTTGTTGTTTGATGTCCGTCATATTTCGATCAGTACCTTAACAAGCAAGTCGCGCTTGCGGCAATGCCTTTTTCTTCGCCTATTATACCGAGGCCCTCGGTGGTGGTGGCGGATATATTTAACCGGGTCGTATCAATAGCCATTTTCGCCGACAGCGTTTTACGCATGGTCGGTATGTGAGGCGCCATTTTCGGGCTTTGCGCCATTATCACGGCGGACACGTCGGCTATGCGGTAACCGTGTTCCGTGATTTTATCGACTACTCTGTCCAAAAGGATAAGACTGCTTATTCCTTCCGTTTCGGCGTCCGTGTCGGGAAACAGAACTCCGATGTCCGGCATGCCGGCGGCGGATAGTAGCGCGTCCATTACGGCATGGGTAAGAACGTCTGCGTCGCTGTGTCCGTAAAGTCCTTTGTCGTGTTCTATTTTTACTCCGCCTATTATAAGGTCGCGTCCCGTAATAAGACGATGAACGTCGAATCCCGCGCCTATCTTTGTGCGGGCGGGAGCGCCTCGGTACAAGTCCGCGGTATTGGTCACTTTTATGTTTTCGTATTCGCCTTGTACAAGTCTTAGTTTGTATCCGGCAAGCAGGTACGCTTCCGCGTCGTCGGTGAGATCTCCTTTTACGCGCGCATAGGCATCGGCTATTTCTTCATATATAAATGTCTGCGGAGTCTGCATGTTCCATAATTTTTCACGCGGCAGAGTGCGCAAGTCGCCGTCTTTTCCGAGCTCTCTCACTGTGTCGGTCGCGTGTACCGCGGCTATACCGCTTCCGTACTTTGCCGCACTTTCTATAGTCCGGTTTATAAGGTCCGCGGTGACAAACGGACGCGCGCCGTCGTGTATCGCAACGATGTCGCAACCGCGCGCGGCGTTTATGCCGTTGCGCGCCGATTCGGTGCGGCTCTTTCCGCCCGAAACTATTTCGACGTTGCGGTATTTGCTTGCTATTTCGGTAACGGACGCAAGGTCGTTTTGATTGACGACAAGTATGGTTTTGTGTACGGCGCATTCCAAAAACGTGTCCAGAGTAGTTTCCAGAATGGTCTTTTTACCTATATAGTGCAGTATCTTATTGTAGCCGAGATTTGCTCGGGAGCCTGTTCCCGCGCACAAAATTATTGCGGCAATGCGGGCGTCAGATAATTTCATACAAGTGCGAGGCTTCCTCCTTGCCTGCTTTTTCGTTAAGTTCTTTTACTATAAACCGAAGTTCGCCGGACGAGAATTTTACGCGCACTACGTCGCCGACTTTAAGACGGTAAGCTGGCTTTACCTGCTTGTCTCCGACAAATACTTTGCCGCTGTCGCAGGCATCGTTCGCCACGCCTCTGCGTTTTAATATTCTCGATACTTTTAAGAACTTATCTATACGCATAATAAATATTATAACACAACATTTTCCGCATGGCAAATATTTTGAATCATCTGTAAAAAGCGAAAAGCGGTATGTGCAACAATAAAAAAGGGATAGAAAAGGAGAGGAGAAGATAGAAAGAAATAAAAAAAAGGGACAAAAAGATAGAAATAAGTATAAAAAAACGATTGACTTATGAAGCGGGATATGATAATATAAATAAGCTGT
>CATKCE010000036.1 GCA_949744905.1 uncultured bacterium | reverse complement strand
TCGGGTAAGGATGGAAAGGCGGGGTAAGAGCCCACCGCTCCGACGGCAACGACGGAGGCTATGTAAACCCCATTCGGTGCAAGATATGGAAGCAAACGATTTGGCAACCGTATGTTTGTAAATTATTCGCCGACGTTCAATTCTTTTGCGATCTTTTCCACGGCTTTTTTCTCAATGCGCGATACGTAACTGCGCGATATATTCAATTTGGACGCGATCTCGAGCTGGGTATACGAGCGCGGATATCCTATTCCGTACCGCAAACACACTATCTTATGCTCCCGCCCCGAAAGCGCGGAGTCGATAACTTTGAGCACTCTTTCCATAAGTATCCCGGTTTCGACCTTTTTGAAAACGCTCTCCTCTTTCATGGGCAAAATATCCATAAGAGTTATTTCGTTGCCTTCTTTATCCACTCCCACCGATTCGGCGAGACTTATATTGCCTCTGTGCTTTTTGTTGGCTCGTATGTACATGAGTATCTCGTTTTCTATACACTTCGCGGCATAAGTGGCAAGCTGACTGCCTTTGCCGTACTCGAACGTTTCTATACCTTTTATTAGTCCTATGCTGCCCACAGATATCAGGTCGTCCGCCTCTCCGGCATTGGAATATTTTTTCACTATATGCGCCACAAGACGCAGATTATGCCTTATCAACTTTTCGCGCGCCGCTCCGTCGCCCCGTTTTGCGCGCTCTATACATTCTCTTTCCTCATCCGGCGATAAAGGAGACGGAAACGAGCCTTTATTGTTTACATACGACGTAAAACAAAAAACTTTGCTGAGAAAAGTCAAAAAACTTTCAAAAATCATGGTGCGCACTCCTTGCCGCGCCGCAATATGCGACCATACATTATATGAAGTTTTTTGTCGAATTTTGCATGTCCATGTCAAATAAAAAAGGACCTCCCTAAATACGGGGAAGTCCGCTTTATCTATCCGACAGGTTTACACAGTATATCTCCCGGCGATAACTTAACGTCGGTTTTCAATATCAAGTGCTGCTGGACTATCTTAGCGTCATCAATCGTAATGCCGTTTGTGTCGCGCATATTTTCTATTTTAATCGTTTTACCGAAAGAATCGCTCGGCGACAGCGCTTGCAATTCGTCGCCTGCGCGGAAACGGTTTCTTTGCTCTATCTCTACGCCGTCGCCAAGCGCTCTTTTCACCACGGCGCACATCTCGTAAGTCTGTTCGGGTTTCGCCGAATCGTAATACTGCTCCGCTTCTCCGAAATAAAAACCGGTGTGGAACTTTCTGTGGCTTGTCTTATACGGCTCTTTTTCGAGATGCACGGGCAGTTTGAACGGTTTAAGCGGGTCGTAAAGGTCTATGGCGCGTCTGTACGCGTTTACCACGGTGGCAAGATAATATACGGTCTTAGCTCTGCCCTCTATCTTAAAACTCGTAACGCCTGCCTGCGCCAACTTATCTATGTAAGGAAGCATGTTTATATCCTTACTGTTAAGAATATAAGACCCGCGTGCGTCTTCGGCTACGGGAAAATACTCGTCTTTGCGCTTTTTTTCGCAAAGCGCATACTCCCATCTGCAACTTTGCGCGCACTCGCCGCGGTTTCCGCTACGTCCCGCGGTAGCCGCGCTCAATAAACATCTTCCCGAGTACGCCACGCACATAGCTCCGTGAACAAACGCTTCAAGCTCTACGCTATCCGGCAGAGCGTCGCGCATGCGCTTAATGCGGTCCAGACCGAGCTCTCTTGCGAGAACTATCCTCTTTACTCCGTTGTCCGCCCAAAATTCAGCCGCCGCGGAATTTGTCGTATTGGCTTGCGTAGATAAATGGATATCGAGCTTAGGCGCCGCTTTACGTACGCGCGCAATAACGCCCGGATCGGACACTATTACAGCGTCCACTCCGGCGGAATATACAAAACGCGCGTAATCCGCTATTTTATCGAGATCGTCGTCGTACGCGTAAATATTCAGAGTAAGATAAACTTTACGTCCCGCCCCGCGGCAAAATTTTACCGCGGAAACAAGTTGGGCGTCGTCGAAATTGTCGCAAAACGCTCTTAATCCGAATTCTTTTCCCGCAAGATATACCGCGTCGGCGCCGAAGTATACCGCAGTCTCCAACTTTTCTCTATCGCCGGCAGGCGCCAACAACTCTATCATTTTATCATCTCCGAATTTTTCCGCCCGAGTTTTATGCTGAGACTCACTCCGTCGCCCACCGGCAAGATACTGGTGTCCAAAGTAACGTCGTTCATAAGCTTATGTAAAAACAAATCGAGTTTTTTAACGAGTCCGCCCTTATGGTTTTTTATCTCTCTTTCGCCGGATACCATACCTTCGTACAAAACGTTATCGCAAAATAATACTCCGCCGGGTTTAAGAACACGCGACAAAAACGGCAGATATTCACAGTACTGGGCTTTGGGTCCGTCCAAAAACACAAAATCGAACCCGCCTTTTAAGTTGGGCACTATTTCAGTGGAATCTCCGGCGTAAAACACCACGCGCCCGCCGAAACCGGCGTCGGCAAAAAAAACTTTTGCCAAAGATATCCTGCCCTCGTCCGATTCGACGGTATACAATCTTGCCGAAGGCGGAGCGGCGCGCAACATTATGATACCGCTGTACCCTATGGCGGTTCCTATTTCCAGTATGCGCGACGGCTTTTTGAGCATTACCGCCTGACGCAAAAATGCCGCCGTCTCCGGCAGCAATACCGCTATCATGTTATCGTCGGCATATTCGGCCATTTTACGTTCGACTTCGTCCGCGGGCCGCAATTCAAGCAATCCGCGGATATATTCGCTCGTTTTGCCGGGGGTCTTAAACGGCATATTTTTTTCAGTTTTCCAAAATAAGCGAGAGTATCATGGGATTGCGGCGCGTCTTGCGGAATAGAAAACTTTTAAGCTCTTTTCTTATTGCATTTTTAAGCGCGTTGTAATCGCCTGCGATCTCTTTGATGTCGGTGTGCGAAACGACTCTGCGCACTATTTCTTTGGCTTCCTCGAAAAGGTCGTCCTCTTTTTGATAGACAAACCCGCGCGAGGTTATCTCCACAGCGGTTACTTCGCCCGAAACCGTATTTACGCCCACCACAACTACGAACAAGCCGTCTTCGGACAAATGCTTGCGGTCGCGCAACACAACGCTTCCGACATCCCCAACGCCCAACCCGTCCACAAGCAGGTAGCCTGCGGGTACGTTGTCGCCGAACTTTATAGTTTTTTTGGTGACCGAAACACAGTTGCCTATATCGGTAAGAATGATATTGGACGACGGCATGCCCATACGCATGGCGAGTTCGGCGTGCTTTTTCAAATGACGATATTCGCCGTGTACGGGAATAAAGTATTTGGGTTTAATAAGCGAGTGTATCAGTTGCAATTCGTCTTGACAGGCATGTCCCGAAACGTGGACTTCGGCGATGCGCTCGTAAATGACGCGCACGCCGTGCCGGTACAGATTGTTTATTACATTGTAGACCATGCGCTCGTTACCCGGTATCGGCGACGCCGATATAACGACGGTATCGTTATAACCCAACCTGACTTTGTTGAATTCGTCGCTCGCCATGCGGGTAAGCGCGCTCATTGGTTCGCCCTGGCTGCCCGTAGTTATGATGACAAGGTCTTTATCTTCCACCTTATTTATCTTTTCTATATCAACAACGGCGTCTTTGTTGTACTTCAATTCGCCTATCTTTGCGGCACATTCGGCAACGTTTATCATACTGCGACCCGAAAAAGCTATTTTGCGCTTATACTTTGCCGCAAGATCGATAATTTGTTGCAGACGATGGATATTGGAGGCGAACGTAGCTATAAAAATACGCCGGTCCGCATTCTCCGCGAAAATGTTATTAAAAGAATTGCCCACCGTAGCTTCGCTCATGGACGAGCCTTTACGCTCTACGTTGGTGCTCTCGGCCAACAAAAGCAAAACGCCTTTCTGTCCGAGCTCGGCTATGCGTTGAAGATCTATCATATTGCCGTCTATCGGCGTGTAATCCACCTTGAAATCACCGGTATGGAAAACTATTCCCACCGGCGTTGTAACGGCAAGCGCGCACGAACCCGCAACCGAATGGCTGACGCGCACAAATTCCACTCGGAAATTTTTACCGAGAGTGATAACGCTCTGCGGCTTTACCGAGATAAGATTAACGTTTTCCATTCTGTGCTCGCGGAATTTAGATTCCAAAAGAGCCAACGTAAGACGCGTACCGTATACCGGCACGTTGAGTTCTTTAAGTATATACGGAAGCCCGCCGATATGGTCCTCGTGTCCGTGCGTGAGTACGATACCGCGAACTTTATCGCGGTTCGCCGTCAAATACGAAACGTCGGGAATGACAAGATCCACTCCCGGCATATCTCCGTTCGGAAAAGCGCTGCCGCAATCTATGATTATAATATCCTCGCCGAATTCCAGCGCGGTCATATTTTTCCCGATTTCACCAACACCCCCAAGAAACACTACCTTGAGAGCCGGTTCTTTACCGTTATTAACTTTTTGCAAATTATCCTCCTAAGCCGATTAAAAAAGCCGATTTATATGTTCCGCTTCTATTATATAGGAAAAGAAGGCTTTTAGCAAGATAAACGTGGTACTTTCAAGAAAAATTTTTATAAATTTGTGTAGAATCGTGCGGAATACGGATACTGCTTGCGATCGGCATACAATATCCGTCGCCTATTATTTCGCCGTAATGACGACCGCTTACGGTCACTCCGTCCAAAACCACGCAGTCGCTTATATCGGCGTCAGACGCCACCGCGGCTCCCGCGCCCACTATGCTGCGGCGGCACCGTCCGGTTATCACCGCCGAATACGCCGCGAGCGACTTGCCGTCGCCGCCAATACGGTGCGAAATCGTACGGAATCTGTTATATGCCGGCAAAAAGAAATTCTTGCCGTTAGCCATTATAAAATTCGCCTCGTAATATGCCGCCGGCGATCCTATATCCGACCAAAATCCGTTGTGGTAATACGCGTTTATCTGGCGCATTTTAACAAGTTCGGGAAAAAGATCGCGTGCGAAATCATATTTTACGCCGTACGGGATATGTCTTAAAACCGAACATCCGAAGATATATACCCCGCAGTTGACGATTCCGCCGTCGCCTATCTCGTCCGGCTTTTCGGTAAACCCCGTGACAGTGCCGTCCGAGTCGTATTCCACAAGTCCGAAAGCGCGGGGATCGGGCACGCGCGTAACGGCGATGGTAGCCGCTTTTCCGCTTTTGAGATGGCTTTGCAACATAGCTCCGTAATCTATGTTTTCCAGCGCGTCACCGCTGACAACGATAAAATAGTCGTCCAGCAGTTCGCGCGCCTCACGCACCCCTCCGGCAGTGCCGAGAGGTATGTCTTCCACCAAAAAATGCGGATGGACGGACGTATAACCCTTGACCCATTCGGTTACCTGTTCGGGATAATATCCGAGAGTGAATACGATATCTTTTATACCGAAAGAACGTATGTGCGATACGGCATAATCTATCATCGGGACGTTGGCTACGGGCAACATAGGTTTGGGAGCAAAATCGGTAAGCGGTTTTAACCTGCTGCCGAACCCTCCCGCCAATATAACGGCGTTCACGAAATTACCTCTTTGTTTTTTACATAGTATTTGTAAACGCGCGGCAATTATATCCCGTTTTCACGTAAAAAAGAACGGTATGGCATGACCTTACCGCTCTTTGGACTTGAGATACTATTTTTTATCGTTACCGCCGCGAGGCGCAGTGCGCGACGCATTAGTACGAGGCGCAGCTTGTTGTTTCGGAGCGGCTTGCTGCCTCGGCGCGGGGCGACGCGCCGGCGCCGCAGAAGACTGCGACGAAGTGTTTGCAACCTGACGAGCAGGTTTTTGCCCGGCGCCCGTTCCGGTCAGCCGGCTGCGAGCCTCTGCCGCCGCGGATTTTTCCGGAGCTTTTTCCGCCGCTACGGTTTTTGTCGCGGGCTTTTCTTTGACCGACGACTTTTCTTCGACTTTCATTGCAGCTTTACGCTCTTTCGCTTTTTGACGGTTTTCATCGTAGTTACGTACGAATTTGTTCCCGTATATTGCTTTGCGGAACGCGGGCAAACAAAACGACAAAACAATAAACGCGGTGAGCGCCGCAAACAATAGCATGAATACCACCATAGCAACGGTAAGCGCGTGTTCCTTATAGATATTTGGCGCGTTTACGAGTTCGGCGGTATACGATAACCCCGCAAAACATAGATTTACCGGCTTATTAGACAAAGTTATAATTTCCACCGTATGCTCCTTTTCTTCCAGTCCCGAACGACTGAAAACCAATCTTTTTTGTTCTTCTTCTTCCGAGCCGAGTTTTATGGTTCCGGCTTTTTTACCGTCTATATACACCTGTGCCGAGCCGTACCCCGGACCGCGGTTTGCGTAAAACGAGATGTTGTCGCCCTTAAAACGCATTACGAGCTTGGAATTCTTCTTTTTCGACACGAGCAGTCCGCTCTGCATGTTTTCTATATTACGTGAATCTTTCCAACCGGAAGTCGTATATAGATTCGTATTGGTAAGCGGCACCACGCGCTGGGTTTCGGAAGTGACGCCGGCGTCGAATTCGGCTATAACGGCGAAATACTTACCGCTGTTCATACCCGACGTGCTCTTTATTGCCAACTTCCAGTATCTGCCGCGCACAGCTTTGTCGAATACGATCTTAGCGACGTTAGACTTGTAAATCTTATCGCTTACGGCATTGCCGGAACTTACAAGTTCCCAGTGCGAGTTATCGCTCGAAAGATAAAGCTCGTAATCATGAATGTAAGAGTTGTTATGGTTACGGGTAGTTACCTGGAAAAAGTTAAAGTCCTGAACGTCACCGGTATCGATAACGAAATCGAGTTTATCCGGCATGGTGGCGGCATTACCGTAAACCGTATGATATATCGAGCCTATCTGTCCGTCTATAAGGTAACTTTTAGTGTCTATCTCCATTTCCAGAACATCGTCCGGATGATCGGGATCGTGCATGGACTCTATAATTATATTGCCGCCCTGACGGTCGGGCGCTTCCAGTATCTTCCATTCGGACTTGGGAGTCGACAAAGTACCCAGCGACAATCCGCTTTTAGACGAAACCAGATATACCGGCTCGAAAATATATTGCTCCGGCAATCCTTTACCTAAAAACGCGGGATGGAACACTTGCGAAACAGGCAACGTAAGATTATTGTTTACACCTTCTTCCGCTCCCGTCAAAAGCCCCAAAGTAGCGAATCCCCCTCCGCCGACGTTAAGAAGAAATATCTCGAAGGCAAGCATTTCGCCTTTTTTCAATTCCACCGAGAATTTGGCGGCTTCGGAAAAGTTTTGCAGATCTTTATTTATACGCACTCGCTCGGTCAGATCATTAAAATCGGAACCTACGCGCACTATTGCTTTGTCGTCGGCTTTTAAGTAAAAAGTGTGTATCCCCTTTTCTTCGGCACGGAAAACAAAACGCGATATCTTTACTTCGTTTTTACCTCTTTCAGCATTGTCGAACCGCACCACTCCGCCGCCCGGCTGCGCCGTCATAACCGGCGTAAGCGAATCCACCGCCGTGACCGCAGCGTCGAGATCGGAAGGAATTTCTCCCTTGTAGTGCTCCACCGCCGAAGTGTTGCCGCTTATTCGGAGAGTAACTTCCAATTTGTGTTTTTGACCGTTGCCGAGTTTTACGGTAAAATAGAACACGTCGCGGTTATACGCCTTATCGGCAAATTCGTATTTGTACTTGCCGTCCTGCATGCGCGTGAGCTTACCCACCGCAGGCTGTTCCACCGAAGTTATCTCGAACGTATCGGTAGACATAGTCTTACCTACAATATCCAATATAACTTCGCTTCCGTACGATATCATCCAGTCTCCGCCGGTATGGACGCCGTCTATTCCGCCGGCGTATACGTTTGCTACCGGTTGATAAGTTTCAAGCGAATCCAAAAACTCAAGCTGCGTCTGCTCGGTCTCAACGTCGGGACGCGCAGTCTCGAAAATAGCGTCTGGAATATTGGCCTTGTAACATTTATTGAAATATTCGCGGAAATCCAGTCCGTATACCAAAGCGCAACGGTAAACAAAATCGGCGCGCTTTTTTTGCTCGTTGTTGAATCCGTCGGTATTTACGTACAAAGACGAAGTTTTATAAGTTTTAAGCAACTCGTAAAATTTGTCAACTCCGAAGCTGTGCATGATATTTACGTACATGCTGAGCATTTGGAAATAATCGTTTTGTATCCAATCGGTCTTATTCTGCGGAATAGACAAAGAAAATTTCAAATTGACATAAGGATGGGATACGAATCCGTGCTCGGCTCCGTTTGTGATGTTGCCTGCTTCGTTGCGGTAAGTGCCGATATCCAGCGTTTTGAGATATGCCAGACAAGTGAGCGCGTTATTGCGCACTTCGCCCTCGCGCGAATCGCCGAATCCCCAGATATTGCCGTGCGCCGCGCCGTGGCTGTGCCCGATCTCATGCAATATTCCCCATTGTCCGTGGCTCAACAGCCATCGATAATTCATAGCATCATAATACCAGCCGTCGGGACAAGCGTATTCGAAATTACCCAAAGCAACAGCGGCGCCGGCAGGTACGCAATAATCGAATTTAACGAAATTCTTACGGTTATACGTGCCGCCGGTAAAACTTTCGTTTACCGAGAAAAAACTGTGCCAAAGCATAGCGAGCTTATCGATTTCTTCGACGGCGATATTCCGCATCGCGGCGGACGGCCCCAAAAGTTGACCGTTTTCGGTGTCCATTGCGGAAAACACTCCGGGAGCGTTTCTAAGATAAGTATCGAAGTATTCCGGCGTGGTAACTCCCAAAATGTAATGCGGAGTTTCCACCGCGCCGCGTACGGTTATTTTTACTTTATCGTAACTGGTGCCGGGATCGATGTATAAAAGACCTCCGAACGGAGTGCCTATCGTATACTCCCTGTTTTCGGTAAAAGAAAAATACGAACGTATCCACGGCAAACGGTTAGCATACCTGTCGCCGGCAAGATGGGGATGTATCTGTATTGCGGGTATCGTGGTCTTTGGAAGTTCTTTGGCGGCGGAGGCAATAATGTCGTTGTTATAAAAGTAATTGTCGTTCGAGTCGCCGGACTTATACTCGGTGCAACCGATATCGTTTATAACTCTGTTGTTGTGACCGCTGAGCCATGCCATTGAGTTTTGAAGTCCGGTATACATTCCGACGCGCTTGCCTGCCGACAGCCCTTCCACTTTAACGGTAACGGCTTCGCCGGCGGGAATATACAGTCCCGTAAGATGATACGTGCGGTACGACGGATCCATTATTATTACTTTTTCCACCGCGTTGTCGCCGTCTTCCACTTTACCGTAACAACCGTCTATCGCCGGATGTTTATATAAGTCGTCTTGCGTCAAAGTGCCCGCGGCGGACTTATTGGCGGCATCACGAGTCAGGTTATACCCCTGACTGTGCAACATATATCTGTAATATTTAAGATAATCGGCAGTAGAAACTCCCGCCGCAGCGGCTTCTTCGGTAAACATATTCGCGGTTATCGAGCGATTACGCACCGGATAGCCCTTATTGAATTCGAATTCGTTTATATACTTGCTTCCGTCAAGCTTATCCGCCGTGACCGTATACGTATCGGAGAGTATTTTGACTTCCGGGCGCTTGATACCGCGCTCGGTAACGTACATGGTATCGGCGCGCATGGTAACCACCGTTTCCGACAACTCGTCATAACGGTACGGTCTAAGCGCAAGTTCGTCGCTGTGCGTAAGATCGGCTTTTTGTATGGTGTAAAGATCTTCCGGAACGCGTTTACCGCAACCGTAAAACGTCATACAAGATATCAAAAGCATCACTGCGGCGCAAACCGCAGCCGCAACTTTGCCGCGTACAAAATTATCGTGTTTTTTTACTGCTTTCATAAATGTCCCACACGTTGTCAGATTTCGGTATACACCGATAAACGATATATCTTATATATTATTATATATTTTAGCCGTAAAATTGTCAACCCTGTAAAAGCGCGATATAAAAAGGAAACCCGAACATTGTGTCGTCCGGGCATTCCTTTTTTAAGCGCTGTGGATTATAAGTCGTCGTCGCTGAATCCGTTATCGATCGGAGGCAACGGAGTTTCGGGCGCGCTCTGTCTGGGAGCCGTGTTTTGCGGCGCTCCGGGATTAAGCCCTATCGCCGCGTTGGGATCGGCTCCGCCCTGCCCGCTGCCCAACATAAGTCCCGGTTGCTGGGGAACATTGGGCGTGGGAGGCAGATATCCGTAAGCCTGATACGACGTAGGCGAAGGTCCCGCCGCCAATTTGAGCATTTGCTCCTCGAGCTCCATTTCGGACACGAGCAACGCTTCTATCTCGGCGCGCATCTTCTTTTTCTTGTGAACTGCCGCTATTATAGCTATGAGTATTATAAGCAACAACAGTACGCCGCAAGCTATGGCAATGAACATCCAGGGATTTTCCTGCACACGCGCTATAATTCCGATAAAGAAGTTGGGCGCGGGCAGATCGACGTTACCGATCTTGAACTCGTAATCGTAAGTCGACACCGCGTCGCGTACTTTACATCTTATCGTGGTATCGCCGCGGCTCTTGAAGTTGAAGACGAACATGTTGCGCTGAGTATCCGCCGTTACGTCTATAAGAGTAGACTTGACGGACGAAGCGGACACAAGGCTGAGAGTATCGCCCTCATGGTCGTCGAAGAACTGCGTTACTGATATTTCCCAAATGCCGTCCTCGTTTATGTCACCCTTGTAAATGTTGGTGACGCCTTTGTCGTAAGATACTCCGTTGCTGTTGGTCTTAAAATACGGTTTTAAGTTATCGTCGACGTATATCTTGAAGTTGCGCTGGTATTCTATCGCGTTGTCATTTATCTCCGTGCCGACTATTACGGTGGCAACAGCGTCTATCGGAGAATTCTCGGCAGTGCGGGTATTGCCCGTAACCATCCATGCGCCGGTAGCGGCGTCCTGAGAGATGGATACGTTAGGCGAAGTGCCCGAGCCGCCCAATACGACTTTTTTGATGAGGATACCGTTGCTTTCCACACCGTCGGTCTCGGGGTTATCAAACAGAGATTCGGGAGTTATCTCCATGGTACGGCACCAGTATACGTGGTAATCGAATATCTGTTTGCTGTTGGGGTCTTCTATAACGCGGATGACCAAAGACAAGGTTATCGTCTCGCTGTCGTCCGAGTAACGGTTACCGCCGTCGGACACAGTAATGTTTATGGTCTGCGTTCCCGTCATTCCTTTTACCGGAGTGATTTCGAACGTCTGCGTAAAGTCGGTAACGAATTCCACAAGACGTTTGGGCTGTTCCGACCCGCCGGACGACGACCCGCCGTTGTCATTGCCCGGATCGATGGTCTCGCCGTTGTCAAGACGTATGATACCTTCCGTATAACCGGTTATGCGCAGATAGTTGGTTGCGGTGCTCGGCTCTCCCTTGATCTCGACGTTGTCGTCGGGGTTATTATCGGTAACAAACTGACGGATAGAATACTTGGTGGCAACAAACGCTCCGTTTTCGCCGGTACCGTTATTTCCGCCAGCTATCATGATGTTGGGATTGACTTTGTTGGGATCGTCGTTGGAAAGTATAGTCTTGTCTATGGGTTTGGAGTTGCCGACGACCAAAGTTATCGTAAGCACGCCGGTCTTTGCGCCGTCTCTGTCGCAAACGGTAAGCACAAGCTGCGCGGTCGCTCCGCGGTCAAACGAATCCACGGTAAACACTATGGCGTTGTTGGTATCGCGCAATACCTGTACGGTAAACACGCAATTATCGGGTTTGTCGGTCACCACGCCGTATTTGCCGTCGGAATTGAGCCACAACCACGAAGCGGATTTACCGCTGATGGTAGCCATATCGGCTATACCTTCGTACTTGGTTTCCGCAAAGGTAAAGCGTTCGTAAGAAGTAGTGGCATCGTAGTCGGCGTCGGTCATAAAGTCGGTGATGGGCACTACGAACACGCCTGCCAAACCGTTTCCGTTCTCGTCCTCGAGTCCGTAATCTTTGCTGTTGTACACCTTGTCTTTGTTAAGAGTAAGCGTCATTGCGGCGTCGATGGAACTTTTCTCTTTAAAGTACGAGTTTCCGCCGGTGGTGTACTTGGAATCGATAAGGTCCGCGGGCTGAACAGGCGTACCGCCTTCGGACTCGGTAACGGGAGACGACTTAAACGAAGGCTCGCTGTTGTCGATACCGAGAGTTATCGTCGTCTCGGCAAGCTGACTCGAATACGGGTCTTTGCCTTTCAGCAAGATCTCGATATAAACTGTGCGTCCGGAAACGTTGGGTATATCCACCTTATGATTGATACGTATTTCCAACGCGGGATAACTCGCAACGTTTACGCCCGAGTCGCCGTAAGGATACGGCACGCTCGTGCGGGTAAGCACCGAGAACGCATCGCCGGCGGATTCCATTGCGGCGGCGTTTTCTTTGTGGCTCACGCGGTTGGCGTTTCCTTTATCGTCGTATTCATAGGTATACAAGCCAGTTATTTCTTTGCCGCTGTAAGTTATGGCGTCGCCGTCGGGATCGCGGAACAACGCTTCGTCGTCTTCGCTGCTGTTATTGTACAGGTAGTATATCCACGAGTCGCCGCGTTTGCCCTGCATAGAGAGATACGCGCGGCTGTCATTTGCCGTAGACGCATTAACGTTTATGTGCTTGCCGATGTTACGGTCGGTATTTCCGACTTCTTCGGGCGAAGAATTGTCTACCGACACCGCGGCAAAGGCGTTTTCCTTGTAGTCCGGGTCTTCTTTGCCGGTACCCTCGTAATCGGGGCCGAATCCGATGTTTGCGCCCGTACGCTGGATATGCTTTTTAACGGCTATCGCGAGGCGGAAACCTTTGCTTCCGTCGGTAGTGCCGGGCAGATCCAGATTGTTGGTCGCGCGGGCCGGCGTAATATACATTTCGGTACCGTTTTCCGAGAACTCTATCGCGCCGAGATAATTACCGACTATATAAGCCGATTTTTTGTCATCGGACAAATACGACGAGTTGGAAACCGTGCCGTCGGCGGCAACTACGTGCTGCGCTACAAGCAGACTGTTTTTAAGCGTAGTGTTATCGCCGTTTATTATGTTATTGAGTTCGACCTGCGAATAATGCTCTATTACCTTGTTTCCGCTTCCGTCAAGCACAAAATTGCCGTCGGCGTCAAGTTTGTAATGCGACAAAGTGTATACGTCTACCGAATACTTAGTGTTATCGGCTAACGCGTCATTATCGATAAAGAACGCTCCGTCCTTATCCGTAGTTCCGACAAGTTTGACGACTTCCGCATCGGTAGACGCGGTAACGCCGTGCACTTTTACGCTCTTGGAGTTGGCAACGGAATTTGCGGCTTCTACGTCCGAAGGATAAACATACACGCGCAGTTTTATAAGCACGGATTTATCCACGGAAGCGAAGTGGGGATCGCAGATATAGAACTGTACTTCGCTGTAAAGTTTGTTGTCGGCGGCGCCGTTGTGGAAATTAAGCGCCTCGATGGAAAACTCTACGCTCTTTTCGGTATACGACGAATTGCCGTTGGAGTGTTTAAGAGCGACAAACATCGTACTGGATACCGTATCGCCGTTTACAGCGGTACTGCTGTCCTCTATAAGGAACGGATTATCTCCGCTGCGAGGCAACAAATACATCTTGGAAGAGTCGCCCTCGTCGATATCGGTGGCAAAGTCCGCCGTACGAAGCGATATCTTCTCGCCCACTTTCATTCTGAGGTTGTAAATATTAGGGTTGGTCGTGGACTGCTCGGTGCTGTGTTCAAGTCTTCCGAACATGGGATTGCCCTCTTTGAGCGACTCTCCGCCGAGCACATGATCCGTGGTCTCGTTGCTTGAAGTTATAGCGACCGGAGGCGTGGATATAACGGTTATACGGAATTTATAAGTTACGCTCTTGGGATTGGAAGTCGCCGTATTTGCGCCGTCGCGTACCGTTACCCATATCTCGGCGTCGTTGAACGCGCCTTTGGCTTCGAACAACAGCGCGGTACAGCCGAGATCTCTCGCTCCCTCGTACGCCAAAATATTAAGAGTACGTATTTCCAGCAAACTGCTGTCTACAGACGCGTCGTACCCGACTCCGCGGTTGCGCGGTATACGCAAGGTCCAGGGAGCGTCGTCGTTGGCGATCGCCATGTAGCCGAGGTTGGTCTTATTATAATCTTTATGATCAACCTCGTTATACTTGACAGCGCCTATTTCCATGTTGGGCAACGAGGTGTAATGAGTGTTGCCGACAGGACCGTCGTAGCTCCATTTTTCGAATCCGGTAAGATTAAGACTGCTGCTATTGTCGTTGACATTATTTATCATGTCAAAGTACGTGCCGTCGTAACCTATCACGTTTCCGGCTCCGTCTGTCACCGCGTCGCCCACGGTCTCCGAACGGTTGGCGCCCTCTAAGAACTTGTCGTACGGCGTAGTATACAGTACGAAGTAGTCGCCGGTCTTCATTTCGATATTACGCACGTTAGTCGCCTCGGCGGTAAGCGTGGGCGCGGCGTTTATTATCTTAACGCTGACGTACAACGATACGCTTTCGCCGTAACGGTCGGTAAACGTGAGTTTTATACATGCCGCAACACCGTCTGACGTAGACTTGCGGGCGCGCGCATGAACTCTTATGGTGACGTCGGAATCGGTCACCTCGCAACCGATCGCGCCGTCCTTTTTATTGGTCGTATTGTACTCATTGGTACCTATACCGCTACCGAGGTCGATAAACTCCACAAGAGCCAAACGACCCGACGGCGTGCTTTTGAGATAGTCGCCGGTGTCGGCAACGATACCGCCCGCCTGTTCTACCTGCGTTTTTGTGCGGTAACCGCCGGTGGTACCGTCGATTATCATTTCGGCATCGCTGAAAATATCGGTAAAGGTGTAACGTACATAGTCCTCTTTGGCTACTTCCACGGTACGGCCTTTAAGCGTTGCGGCTCCCGTAGCCGGAGTGATATCGTCTTCAAACAGATCGCTGAGAGTGGGCGCAGAGTTTGTGATGCTGACGTTAAGCGTAATGACGTCGAAGTCGGATTCGAGGAACGTCGTGGTATTTGCAACATATCCCACAGTTAAACGATCGTAAACTATGAGTCTGAGCGGATAGTAAATACGGTTTACCACCACCGCGTCCGCCGTTAAGGAAACTTCCGCAACCAAATGACGCTTTGCCGCCTCATCCTCTATCTTGGTCTTACGTTGAGCCAAAGTAAGCGAAGAATCGTTTGCAATGCTCTCGTAATCGAAGCGGGTTATGCGGCGCGGCACAATGGAAATGCGCTGGCTGTCTACACCCGACGGAGATACGGTAAAGTAATTTGTAAAGAACGGATTGACTCCCTTTAATACGTCGCCGCCTTTAAGCGCGAGCACGTTTACTGCGCCGTTGCTTGTGGCAACGCTGCGTATTTCAAGATCGTCCAAATTTTCGGTGTTTTTAAGCCCGAAGTATGCTTTAAGATCGGTTTCGATCCCGCTCTTGCCCGCCAAGATATAGTCAAGTTCTTCCTGCGTCATGGACGTAGCGGTATAATCGTCGACGTTGTATCCGTTGCCGGCAAAATCGGGTTCTACTCCGGAAAGAGTTCCGTTTATCGAGTTTGCCAAGAAGTACATATCCTCGCGGTATCTCGTGCCGCCGGGGTTATGCAAAGCGGGGTCTTGCGACCACCCGGTATCCTTGTTGGGCAATGTCCACTGGTCGTCTTTCACGGCGCTGAGCACGGGCACGGTTTTAACGCGCGACTGCGAACTGCCCGAAGATGCCAGATCGTCGGCGGGTCCGTTGGTGGAAAGAACCACCGAAATATTTCCGTAAACCGCGTCGGTATTTACGTTGTAAGTCTTGCTCGGCTCGTTAAGAGTGAGCCCGGTGTTTGCTACGGTAAGCGGAACGGTCACTGTGATGGTGTCTATCGTGCCGTCTTCGAGCCGTACCTTGCTGTAATTGCTGTTAACCTTCTGCCAATTGGCAAAACGTATGGTAAGTTTAAGGTCTTTTACGCTGCGAAGGCTCTTTTTGGTGATTATAAGTCCGTACTGGTCTTCAAAGAAGTACTGGTTTGCAAGCTTGGTATCTATAACCGGCAAATCGTTGTAAGTTACGTTGGAGCCGGTCTTGGTAACGGTAAATCTTTGCTGACCGTGCAAATAGTTGTTTACCACGTCGTGATTGTTCGACGCCCCGAACTGCGTACTGACAGCAGGATCGTTATCGCGTATGGTCCCAAAGGTTACATACGGATTCTTGTTAAGAGTAGTGCCGCTCCACGAGTTATAACCGTCGGAAAGCGTTATTGCAGCAAATTCGGCATCATCGGAAGCCACCACGCCCGAACCGGAACCTTGGTCGGCAATAGCAAAATCATCGATATCGTACCAGGCGAACGAAGTCTGCGCACTGCCTCTGTTTGCAGAAGTTTTGCTTCCCGCAGGCCATGCAAAATAGCTTATGGGCACTCTCGCGCCTTTTTTGCCTGTATCTACGGCAATGCCGTTGTAAGTGAACAGACCGTAGTCTTTCATGTAGGTAGCGCCGATTTTCTCGTAAGAATACGCAGTGCCGTCCACAACAGGCGCCCAAACGTTATTGAGCGACAGTCCGTTGAGCTTGGGATCGGTACTGGTTATCGTGGCGCTTGTCATCCATTTGGAGAAGTTGTTATACAAGCCCTGCGAACGCTTGGATACCGAGAACCCGAATATGCCGTTGTCTTTATACAAAGCCGAGTTTACGGCGTTGTACGCAAAACCCTTGGTCCCGTCTTCATTTTCGACTACGGTGCGGCGTCCGTAATAGGTATTGTACGCCGAAGAGTTGCTAAGCTTTGTGTGTCCGCCAACCGTACCGGTATTGTAAACAAGATTGGGTATCGGATTGCTATCATCATCCACCGAAACAGTGGGAAGATTGATAACTCCGTTACCGTCGCGCAAGCGGATGCGCACTTCGAAGGGCGACGGTTGTTCGGTAAAGTTGAAAGCTATCACCCAGTTCGTGCATTCGTTTGCTTCGTCGGCGTCGGTAACCAGGTCTCCGTCGTCGTTAAAGAACAAAATCTGCACTACGTTATTGTCGTTATAATACTTTTGGGCGACGTTATCGTACATGGACGAAACGATGACCGCGGAGTTGACGCCGGCGTCGAACACGGTGTTGGAACCGTCGGGTTTGAGTTCGGTCACGACGTTGAATCCCGGCGCAAGCGTTGTGCTGCCGGGGCCGCTGTAACCCGCGCCCCAAAGCGCAAGTCCCTGCGCTCCGTCGGCGTCGCGCGCTATCGTGCGCACCTGCGACTCAGAGTACGTAAACTCGTCGAACGGCAGACTGATCTTGCCCTGCAAGTAGTCTATACGCTCGTTGACAACAGCCGCATAGTCTTCCATTACGCTCATATCGGACGCAATGTACATGGGCTTATCTACCAAAGTGATAACCGAGCCGTTGGTGCCGCGTATAGAGGGATCGTCCTTAAAGATATTGGCAACGGTAACGCCGGTATCGCCGGCTTCTTCCACCCAAGTATATTTGGGATTGTCGTTATCCGGCACCGGATTGCCTTCGGCGTCGTTTTTGGTGGCTATGTTAGCCATCGCGTTGGTGCCGGTCATATCGGCAAACGTAGGCGTCGAGTTTTTCACTTCCACCTGGAAGTACACGGTGGCGGGAGTCGTACTGCCGGGCGCGTTGTCTATGATATCGAAAGATATCCACACGCCGCCGGGAACGCCCTGCGTACTCGACAAGCCCTGTATGATAAGGCAACTGCTGTTAGCCGCGCGGTTGTTGGAACCTGCGCCTATATACGCGTTTACATACTTGTTTGGAATATTTCCGTAACGCGCGTCGTTAAACGGCAGGAAGTTGCCCGCGGTATCCTTTGTGCCAACCTTTATGCCGGATTCGGGGCTGTAAAACCGCACCGCATCTCCGTCGGGGTCGCGGAAAAGGTCGCTGAGGGCGAATTCGCGCACGTTGTAAGAATTGTTGTCTATGCGGAAGTATCCGCCGGTAGAAGTTTCCACCTGCGAGCTGTTGACGTACGTAAGGTCGGTAGACGCCGTAAGTCTGAATGGCAGAACGTCGTCGTTGGGGTCGGCGTGCACTGCGGATATCTCGTCGCGCACAACAGGCAGAGTGTTTTCGACTATTATGCGTATCTCAACGGTGGCGGTTCCGCCCGCGGTGGTAGCCACCGTATAGTTAAACGAAACGTAGCCGCCCGCGGGAGTACGGCGGGTCGCCTCTATCTCGATATAATCGGAAACGTTGTTTATCGTGTCCTCGGCGTGGTAATGCAGTTTGGCGTAAATGTCGCCGCCGTAAATGGGCGGAACTTCCGAACTCGCCAGACTTATCTTTTTAAGAGGCAGATTTTGCATTACGCCGGGATTCGCTTCGGCGGTATCCGCCGCGTAAACCATTATCGACTTGTTTATGCCCTTCATCATGTTTGAATGACCGGGCGCGCCGACGTAAGTGTTGTATACCGCGCCGACGCCCTCTTTACCGCCGTTTACGGCATAAGTGTCGGGGTCGTAGAACAAATCGTACGGCGTGATATTTACGCGGTCGTTTACCTTCATGCGGAACTCGAAAGCCGCGCTGCCGTCCGATACGCGGGTGGTAAGATTGTCGCGCGTATTGTAGTTGTTTTTGGGAGCGTAGTTGCTGCGCGCGGAATCTTCGCTTATCTCGTTGTTGGCAACGTTTACGGCTATACGTATACTGTTGTTTATTTTATGGCTGTCCATAACGTACACGTTAAAGCTGACAAACTTGCCCATCGTGTGCTTTTTAAGCGTGACTTCTATTCCGTAGAAAGAAACGTAATCATTATTGCCGAGGTTGGTAGCCTTTTCTATGGAAATAAATCGGTTGTTTATAAGGTACGCTATCTCGTCGTCGGTCAAGCCGTACAAGATACTCGTGCTCGCGTAAAGTTTTACGCGCGACACGGTAAAGAACTCCTTAAAGCCGTTGTCTATACCCACCGCATCGGTAGTAAGCGAATCGTAATTCGTATCGAACAGTTTCGCATTGGATTCCGAAGCGCTATCCGGAATTATAAAAGCCATATCGCGCTGGGGATACGTTGCGCGTCTACCTGCCGTCGGCGATTTGAAACTCACGCCGTTTGCCGAGCCGCTGTTGTATTGTTCACGCAGGTCGACGTCGGTATAGTTGTCGGGGTCGTAGGCAAAAGGCAATACGTTTTTACCGCCGTTATCCGACTCTACGTCGTCCAAGAAAGCCGTTCCGTCGGCTTCATTGCCGGAGATATAAGTGCCTATGCCGAAATAGCCGCCCGAGCCTGCGGTCTGCACGCCGAGAGGAGTGAAATAATATTTCTCGCCGGCTTTACCGGATACCTGCGGATAGCCCGCGGCCACGGGAGCCACGCTGCTTACGCTTACGGCTACCGGGAACCAAATACCCGCGTCATCGGGGTTACCGGAGTCTATGACCTTTACAAGGATATAGAAGTCCCCGAGCGGACCGACTCTGCCTGTTTTGTACGCATTGCGGGATGCCTTGTTGCCCACAAGATAAAGCGTGTTGTTTGCCGCATTGGTGTAATAACCCACATACGCCGAAGCTTGAGTGCCCTGCGACTGCGACGACGCAAAACTGCTGTTTGCCCCGCTGCCGGTGGTCTTGTACACCATCGTAGTCGCAAATCCTGTGGCCTCGTTGGGATTTTGAGCCGATGTTGTGACCGATGCGTGGGTAGCGTTGTATGCGGGCTGGGTACCCTTGTTGTAATGGCTGAGATTCGTGGAGACTATATTGCCGTACTGGTCGAGTCCCACGTATT
>CATKCE010000035.1 GCA_949744905.1 uncultured bacterium | reverse complement strand
GTCTTCATTAAAAACAGCGAGCTCGACTTCTGGATATTGTTTATGACTCTGCGCCCCTCTTTTACCACGTCGGGCATACTGGTGAAATTGCTGTCAAGCAAAACCAGATGGCTCACGTTGCGGGCCGCGTCGCTTCCCGAGGCTATCGCTACGCTGCAATCGGCTTCGCGCATGGCAAGGATATCGTTTACGCCGTCGCCCGTCATGGCTACCGTTTTTTCCTTGGCTTTAAGCGCCTTTACGAGCAAACACTTCTGTTCGGGCGTGACTCTGCCGAATACGGTGTACTTCTCCGCCGCCTCGATAACTTCCTGATTGCTCAGTCCTTCCAGCGATATATACAGTTCGGCGTTTTCCACGCCCACTCTGCGCGCAACTTCCGATACGGTGATGGGATTGTCGCCCGATATAACCTTTACGGCGACGCTGTTTTCCTTAAACCACTTTATGGTTTGCACCGCGTCGTCGCGGATATGGTCCTCAATGACGATAAGACACACGGGGCGCCGCACCGCCGGAAGTTTGTCTCCGGATATTTCCGCCGGCGAATGCGCCAGAACAAGTACGCGGTAACCGTTGGCGGCGTTTTCGCTGACTATCTTTTCTATACGCACGCCCATATCTTTTAAGACGAACTCAGGAGCTCCAAGCATATACGTCCCGCCGTTCTCGAATGTGACGGCGGACAGTTTGCGCTGGCTGGAAAACGGAACAACGGTCTTCGGCTTAAGCACCGAACTGTATCCGAACTTGCCGGCAAGCGCCAACGCGGTCTGGTTGTTGTCCTCGGTAGCGGTTAGCATACTGCCTATCACGTCCTGCACCGAATGGTCCTGCGTCCCGCCCTTTATCTCTATAACGTTGTTCACCTGCATACTGCCGTCTGTGATCGTTCCGGTTTTATCAAGGCACAAAACGTCGACGCGTGCAAGCATTTCTATACAGTAAAGGTCCTGCACAAGGGTCTTTTTGCCGGCAAGCCGGATGACCGACACGGCAAGCGCGCTACTTGTAAGCAAAAACATTCCCGCGGGGATCATGCCTATTACGGCGCCCGAAGTATTGCTTATTATCGTTTTCCACTTGTCGTCGGGAAGACCCTCATAAGAAAGATGGGCGTTTATAAGCATGAGCACGGTAAGCGGAATAAGGATGACCGCAACCACGCGTATGATAAGTTTTATGGAATTATGGAGTTCCGATTTGGGCTTGCGGTATTTTTTCGCGTACGAGGTGAGAGTTTCGACATAATTGTTTGCGCCGACCTGCGTTACTCTGGCGTACGCCGATCCGCTGGTGACGAAACTACCGGAAAACAGCTCGCCGCCCTCTTTTTTGCGCATGGGAACGCTTTCGCCGGTAAGCATGCTTTCGTTGACTTCGATATCTCCCTTTATTACAACAGCATCGGCGGGTATCTGCTTGCCCATTTCAAGATATATTATATCGTCAAGCACAATATCGCCGATCGGTATCGCCCGCTTTTCTCCGTCGCGCACCACCATGGCGGACGGCGCGGTTATAAGATTAAGTTTCGCAACAGTGCGCTTGCTCTTTATCTCCTGGATTATACCGATGGATATATTCGCAAGAGTGATTATCAAAAACAACAGCTGGTTAAACCTCGCTCCCACCGATATGAGAGCCGCCGCCACTACGAATATCAACAGGTTGAAAAAGGTAAAGATATTCGACATGAATATCCTGCCGTACGACTTGCCGCTTTTCTTGCGAGTCATATTCACAAAACCGTCGGCTTCGCGCTTTTCCACCTGGAAAGAATTGAGCCCGCGGGTATATTCCGGCTCGTACCGTTCGGCGGACGAATAATCGGTGCTTATAAAACGACGGCGCTTTTTCTTTTGCGCGCGCAGTCTGTCCTGGCTGAGCATCGTGCCGTCTATCGTCACGCTGCGCGATACCGTAGCGTCGCCGTCTTTACCGTCGTCGCCGTCGAAAACGCGGCGGTCTATCGCAAGGTCCACGGTATTTGTGTCCTTGGTCACCACCTTTGGAAGTTTGCGCAGTCTTTCGCGGGTCTCCGCCTCTTTTACCGATCTCGGATCTCCGCTTTGCTTTTTTGACGCAAGCTGACTTTTAGACGGCTTTTCCGCGCCGTCCACCATGTTTCGAGCTATTACGATCTCGCTTTCGGCTGTCTTATCGAGCGGCGAAATGACCTTCGCGCCGGACGCCTCGTTCTTGCCTTTTTTCATAGCTCAATGATACCATATCCGACGGCGTCGTGTCAAGTGGGCGGCAAGCCAAAAATATACGGTAAGGCGAATTCACCTTTGCTTTTATTTTGATTTTTACACAATCTCAATAAAGTGCAATTTTGTCCTCTCAAACGCCACACTAAACGCGAAAAAATTCAAAAAAACTTTACAATAAATCAAGCTCGTTGTATAATTATAATAAGGATATATAAAATATCCGAAAGAACGATTTTTTAAGACACGATTTTTACGCATAAAACGGAGCGCTTTTATGAGATGGCACATCAAAAGAGCTAAATTATTATTCGCATTGATACCTTTGATATCAATGGCGTTTTTCATACTTACATCAAACGATAATATATATGCGGACCAAAGCTTTATCGCTTTCGATATATATCAACAAATATCCGACACGGCCAAACCCGCCGACGGCACTTCTCCTTCGGATTATTCCGCGGCGGAGAATTTTGCCATTGCCGCCGACGTTTACGCTAATACGGACTCGGTACACAGCACTGTCACCGGCACAGTTACCGCACTTAAAGGGCTTTATAAGCAAACGGTCCTCAACACCCGCGCCAAAACAGGCGGATATCTTTTCAACGAATCCGTATCTCTATCGGGTATCGCGTCGGTCGCGGAACAACGCTTTTTCAAAAACGGCGCTTTATTATACCGCAACGGAGAAGCGTCCGGAAACGCGGTAAAATCCTGGTCGGATACCATTACGGAGCTTGCCCCCGCGGTATACCGCCAGCGTTACGGCATAGTCCCGCGCGAGATTACCAAATACAGCGTGACAAGCGGCGTGGAAGGTTCGATAAAATCCGGCAGAACCGTATCCGAAAAAGACGACGGAACTTACACTTACGAACTCATACTCGACGCGGATAAAGCGCAAAAATATTCGCGCTACGAAATGATGACGTTTGCGGGAGTGTCGACGTATCCCGAATTCAAATCGTGCCGCATAGTTTTTACTATAGATTCGGACTGGCGCATACGCGAACTTAAATCTTACGACTCATATTCGATAGACATAATGAACGGTATAGCGTGCGAAAGTTCTCTTACCGAAAAATTCGAATATACCGAAGGCTATATGCCCGAGCGGGCGCAACTTTTTATAGACTACGTCCCCACCGGAAATACCGGAGAAGTCGTAACAAAAAAAGGTCCCGCCGATTATCTTAACGAAGCCTTCGGCGATTACATATCAGGCAAAAAAGATCTTAATCTGAATGCGACGATAACCGCAGGCGGACAAAAACTCGATCTTGCCGCCGTTATAGGCATAAAAGAAAAGGATTTCCGTTTCAAGATAGGAAACGACATTTTCGCCGTCTACAAAGACGATTCGCTTTACATCGCCGTCGGCGAAAACAAATACCGTATCGGGATGTCCGACCTCACTCCCCTACTGAAAAAGCTGGGCATAGACCTCGGGGAATTATCGGATACGGCGGAGCTGCTTGAAAAACTTTTCGAAAATCATACGATAACCGAGACCGATACCCACGTTTACATAAACATGCCATTCGAGCTTGCCGGCATAAACCTCGACGTGAACATGGGACTTATTAAAGACGGCAGCTCTACAAAAGCCGACACTATAAAGGCAGATATCCTCATAGGCGGCATGACCGTAAATGCCGATATAAAAGTGTCGGAAAGCGTAACGTTACCCGAATTTTGCGCCGACGAATACTTACATATAGGAAAGACGCTCGAAGCCGTCGTAAACACATTGTCGAGCAAATCGTTTATGCTGGACCTCGGAGGCAACGTAAAATACGGCGACCTGTCGGAAAATTTCCGCGCGGTGTTTACCGCGGATACCGCCGACGGGCTGTCATTTGCCGGAGCGCTCGAAGTATCGGGACAAAACATAGAATTCGTCCTGAAAAACAATACCGTATATTTAAGCGTCGGCGAGATCGCGTTAAAACTGGAACTTTCCAAAACAAAAGAGCTTTTGAGCTCGATAGAAGAAATCTTCGGAAGCGCAGGCAAATTCGCCGAAACCATAGCGCCTTTGATCGGAAAAGACAACGCCGACGCGGCAACCGCGGCGCTCGATAAAATAAACGACATGATAAACCGCATTATAAACGGCGATTCCGTCGACCTACAAAGCGTGCTCGATAAAATGGGATTTATGTTGCCGGAAATAAAAGATATAAACGACGCGCTGGGCATTCTCAACGGCCTTTCGGTAACCGACGAAAAGATATCGTTGCGGGTCTCGCCCGCAAACGGCGAGCCGTACACCCTGTCTATGGACGTCTTAAACGGCTACATCGGCGGCATCGCGTTGGACAGACTGAATATCGGCGATATAGCCTTGTCGTTTAACGCGACTCTGACCTGCGGAGGAAAATACGATATAACGGTACAGGACGAAGAATACATAGATCTCGCCGTTATAAGCAAGATCGCTCCGACTGTAAACGAACTTTTAAGCGCATCCGCTTACAAGCTGAAAATAGAAAACGGAAAATTAAACACTTCGCTCGTATCGGGCGATCTGTCGGGAGAATTGCAATTATCGCTCGATCCGCTTAAAGCGAGCGGAAAACTCCGATTCCGTTCGCACGATATATCCTTCGCGTTCGACGGAGAAACGATTTATATAGCGGTAAACGATATCCGCTTGAGATTCAAACCGGAAGACGTAAACGACATTATCGCGGAATTGCAGAAATACATAAAAAGCGACTCGGCGACGGTTGCCGAAGTTATTTTAGAAACCGTCGAATACGCAAGCATAATACAATCGGCATTGGGCGGTAAAACGCTTGCGGATATCATGTCGTACGTTACTTACGCCGCGCCGTACGGCGACCGCGGAATTACGGCAACCGTTTCGATAAGCGACTTTTCAGCTTCATTCAACTTATACGCCGAAAACGGCGTTCTCTCTGCGGACATATACAACTTCAATTACGGAAGCGACATTTTCGACAGCTCGATCGATCTGCGCCTGACAGCCGCCGAAAACGTTAATACCGCAATCCCCGAAGCAAACGCGTACGCCGACCTTGCAATGCTGAAAAGCTATATCTCGCCCGTAATGAATACCGTAAACCAGCGGTACTTCGACCTGAGCTTTTCGGGCGGCATCGCCGACGTCAAAAATTCGGTCACGGACGTGTCCGGCAAGATCAAGATCGCACGCACAGACGGATTCGCCGATATTTACGCGCAGATCCTTCTCGGCGGCAACACCGGCAACCACAATCTGCAAGTGTATCTTTTGGACGGAACGGAATACGGTAACGAAGGATTCGACGTAAACAAACTTACCGCCTACATATCTTACAACGGATTCACGGCAAAAATAGACTATGCGTCGGTAATGCGTATAGTCGGCGCGTTGTGCGACATACTCGACCTCCGCTCCCCCGTTATCGACGAACTCATAAAAGACGTTTACGATATGGACTTGGATACTTCGGTATTCGAGACAATGAAGATAGTGGGGCTTGACACATTGCGCGATACGCTTGCTTCCATGCTTGGCGCGCTGGAAGACTCCGATATAACGTCCGGAGGCTTGTCAGGATTGCTTGGACTTGTGACCGACGGACTGCTCGACGACATACTCCGCGGAGTATCGTTGGAGTTTAACGATTCGGAACTTACCGTTAAGATAGACAACGGTATATTCGATCCGATAGAAAGCGGCAATATCGCCGCGGTTACCGTAGGACATAACAGCGAACTTTTGACACATATCGGGATACGCGATCTTATCGCGGACGGCAACCGCGTCACCTTCGACGCGCGGCTTTCGTGCGACGAATTCGATAAGATACTCCCGCCGCAAAGCGACAATATACGAGACTTTTCCAGCATAGACGAATTGCTTATCGCAATGATAAATACGGCGGGCATGCGGCAATTCAACATAACCGGCTCTGTAGACCTCAATCTGCTCGGTCTTGTTAAGCCCTCCATCCCCTTTGACGTAAAAGTAAAGATACTCGACGACGGGAGCACCGCCGCGGCGGTAAAACTTTCGGTACCGTTTGTTTCCGCGGTATTCGGCGTGGGCATAACGCGCAGCGAAAGCTACATTTACTTTGTAAACGACCGCTTATATTTCGTCGCCGATATTTGGAGCAGCTGGGCTTGGGGCGAAGGAAGTTACGACCGTACCGAAACAAGATCGGCGACCGTTGAAGAATTCCTCGCCGACCCTATGGACTATTTGTTCTTCCTCATCAGAATGAACAAAAATATAGAGACGCCGATACGCAACGCGATATCCGGAAGCGGCAACGGCGCTCCGTCATACGATTTAAACAATATTCTCAAAAAATACGCTTACGACGGACGCAACTTCGAGCTTGTTCTCGGGCTCGGAGCTCTTACCGGAAGCAGCGATTTGAAAGACCTGAACATAAAACTAAATACAACGGAAGGTTTCATTTCGGGACTCAGCCTCGACACTCAGTTTACCGATATGAACATAACGCTCAGCCTCAAAAATACTATCCTTAAAAATCTGGAGCGTAACGAGGAAGGCAAACTCGGCGCGGGAAACATAGGCAACGCGGAATTCGGACGCATCGATAACGACGGCTCGCTGTCATGCGGTTTGGAATATCTCGAAGACAGTCTCGCCGCTCTGTTCCCCGTTGAAGCCGCCGAGACTTTCGGCGAGAAAGCCGCCGACAAAGCTCAACTCGCCCGCGACGCGGCAGCAAAGGCTATTAACGCCGACGTAACCGTAGACGAAAGCGCCGCCGCTCTTATAGAAGCGCAAACGGCTTACGACGCGGCGATAGCCAAACTCGTTGCCATACCCGAAGGGTCGTTCGGATACGCCAGGGCAAAAGCGCAGGCGGAACACGCGCGCAACGTTTTGGAACGCGCCGAAGAAAATGCAGCTCAGGCGAATCCTATGCGTATCAAAGCCGCCGGAGAATCCTGCGACGCGGCGCAGTCGGCATACTATTATGCACGTAAAGCCGCCGAATTTGCCGAGAAAGCTTCAATGCAACAAACCGTGCGGGGATACTCCGCCGCGGGAAAAGCGGCGCAAGCCGCAATTCAAGCCGTAAACAGCGCGACGCAAGCGGCGGAAAAAGCCATATACGTCGCGGACAGATCCGGCGACGACGGAAAAAATATTTCGGACGCCGCAACCTCTTTACGGGACGAAATAATATCGGGACGGTCGTCGCTCGCGTCCGCAGCCGCAAAAGCCGCGAATTCCGCGACTACGGCAACCATCGCCGAAACCGAAAACGCCGCCGATCTTACGCTTGCCCAAACCAAAAGCGGCGAACTGCTTAAAGCCGTTGCAAGCGCATCGGATACTATCGCCGCCATAACGGCTATGAAATCCGCATCGCAAGCGGCTATGGACGCCGCAGTCATGGCGTGCGACGACGCGCTTACGACAACCGCGAACAGTAATGCGGAACTCACCGCGTCGACGGCATTGACGGCCGCCGTGAACACGGCAAACGCGCTTTGCGACATAATAAACGGAATAATCGAGACCGGCAATACTTTATCCGGGCAAGCGTCAACGCCCGAGGAAATCACGTCGGCGATAGAATACGCGCGAGCGGCTATAAACGCCGCCGACGCAGTTGTCGCCGTAATGAGCCATATAAACGACAACGGACTTTCCGACAGACTTGCGGCAAGCGCGGAAATCGCGCGTTCGGCATCCCGACAGATCGGCAATACGCTCATGGACGTTGCCGTATCCGAAACAAATAATTATGCCGCGCAAGTCTCTACGGCGTCGACCGACATTGCCGGTATCCGCTCGGCCACTTCCGCTCTCGACACCGCGTCGCGATATCTCGACTCTGCGGCAAGTATCGCGAAATACTCGTCAAACGGTCCGGACGCAGTAACGCGCGCATATACGGTCGCCGCAAAAGCCGCGAATGAGCTTTTACATAAAGCGAACGACGCGGTATTCCAAGCCGCTTCGCAATGCGCTATTGATATATCGTCGGCATGCGCGAAAGCGAATATAGTATACGGCTCCAACGACCACGCCGCGGTCATCGACAGCTCTAACGCTATTAAAAATTCGGTTGCTTCCGTGCCGCAAACGACATCCGTTATCTCCTCTGCGGTGCAAAGCGCTTACAACGTTTACAACAAAACGCTCACTTTACTTGACGAAACGCAACGCGAACAGGTTAAAGACGCGATAGCTCGTACGGTGAACGGCGAAAACGGAATGAAAAAAGCAGTGAAGTTGCTCAATGATTCCCGCACCGCCGCATCCGCAAGCGCGCAAAAACTTGTTAACGACGCTCAAGATAAATTGGGATATGTTTGGAACAAACCCATGCTCCGCAAAGAAGCCCGTGACGCGGCGGAAAACGCGGTAAAAGCGGTCGATTCCGTAACGAGCGATATTGCTTCCGCCGAAGAATGTTTTACCGATATCATAGCATTTTACAACAGGATAAGCAAACTGTAAGATCGAATCGCAAAAAAAGGTCGACCGTTCCAAGTCAGGTCGACCTTTTTTTATTATATTACGATTTTTTATTTATCAAGATATATGAGACGCCGGCACGTTTCGCAACGGCAACTTCCCTTATCCAACAATTCGCTTTTCGCCTTTTGCGACAGCTCGAGTCCGCAAAAACAGCGGTACCGGTTGCGCTCGGCTTCCCTAGCGCGGACAAAAGCAGGATAAAGATGTTCTGCGGTTATTGCCTTGTACTGCGCCATAAGCGTTGCAGGAATATCTTTCTCTATAGCCGCCATCTTTGCGCGCAACTCGTTTATAAGCGGTTCTTTGGAATTTTTAAGCTGTGCGAAACGTTCTTTTAAGCTGTTGTAAAGCGAACGCATCTTTTTACCGCGGTCCTGCCCGTCGAGATACGACATGATGACCTTATCGGTACGGTCCGCGCGCTCGGCAAGATTTTTTTCTATCTCGGCAAGTTTGGAACGCAGTTTCTCAAGTTGCGAAGCAAGTTCGCGTTGTTCGCCGAGGTCCTCTGCGGCCGCCATTTTCACCGCTATCTCGTCGATCTTTTTAAGACATTCTTCGTAATAAGCAAGCGCGTTATTGTAAAACGCGACAATATTCTCCGCCGCTTTTTCGGTCTCGGTAACTTTGACTTTTGCATTGTTGAACTCGGTACGCGCCTGCTCCATTTTTTTACCGTCGTCGCTGCGTTCTATTTCGTCCAGAACTTTACGGAGCTCGATGTCTATCTTCTGGTATTCAAGCAATTTTTCCAAATTTTCCATTTATTTGCACCTCTTAAAGCGGCTGTGCCGCGATATTCATAAAATTGTCTCAATAACGGGGATTTTTTTCGGCTTGCGACAGCGATATCTCTATATCGGCTTTCCTTGCCTTCGCCTCTATTTTTAGATTCTGTACAAGACGCGCCATATAGCAATATTCCATAGTAAAGTGTTGCGGCTCTATGATAGTGATCCCGCTTTCCAAAGCGTATACCGCAACGTGGTGTTTTACGTCGGCGGTCACGAGACACTCCGCTCCAGCCTTTATCGCCATATCCACGTATTTTGTATCGCCTCCGCCGGCGCCGTTTATTACGGCAACGCGCTTTACCTGCGCGTACGGTTCGCCGACCGTGCGCACGTATCCGTCGCGCAGTACGGCTTCGACTTCGCCCTTGAATACCGAACAGTATACTTTATTGGCAAGGTCTCCCACTCTGCCGAAACCCGTTTCGCCGTCTATGTAAGGACTTAAACTGGTAACGTTGTGGAGCCCGAGCAGTTGCGCAACGTAATCGTTTATACCGTCGCGGACAAAATCGAGATTGGTATGCGCCGCATATACGGCAATGCCGTGTTCCGCCGCTTTAAGCAGTTTTCTGCCGAGAATATCTCCGGCGTTTATCCTGCTTATCGGATAAAATATCATGGGATGATGGCTAATTATAAGTTCCGCGCCGGTATTTATAGCCTCGTCTATAACGCTCATGGTAACGTCGAGACAACATATCACGCGCGTCACCGGTCTGCTCTCGTCTCCGAGTATCAGCCCGATATTGTCGTATTCTTCCTTATAGCCGCATTCTTCGGGAGCAAAATCCCGCAATAGCGCTATAACTTCTCCAACCGTAGTTGCCATAGGATCGCCTCCTTTATTTCGTCTGCTTTCAGCCGGTTTTCGGCGGTGGGCGGATACGCAAGCACAGTGTCGTAAAGCCCGTTCAGCCGTTCCGCCAACACTTCGTTATATTCGCTCAAAAACATTCCGAAAGCCAATTGCACCGTTTTTGTCTTTTCAAGCTGTTTTATGCCGCCGCCTTTTACGGCTTTTATCACGTCGTAATATTTTCCGCCGTCTTTTATAAGTTTATCATCGACTATCTTATAGTCGCGCGACAAAAGTTCTTTGCGGACCTCGCGCGCGTGCGACTGCGGCGAAACTATAAATTTTCGCGGCGCGCACCCGCCCATAATCGATATTATCTCTTTGCCGCCCATTCCGCTTACGAGCACGGTGTCATGACCGCGTGCCGCCGTTTTACCGTCGGCGTGCACAAAGTCTATATTTTCGACGCCGCAAAGCAGTTTCCTCGCTTTATCCAGCGACGGGAGCGAAATATCGCACGCGGTAATCCTGTCGGCAAGTTTATTGTCGGACACGTATTTTACTACATATCCGTGGTCGCACCCGACGTCTATAAAGCTGTCGGTCCTGTCTATGAGCGAACAAAGGTATCTAAGACGCTCCGTCAATCGATGTAATCCTTCAACTTTTTACTGCGCGACGGATGACGCAGTTTTCTCAGCGCTTTCGCCTCTATCTGTCTGATACGCTCGCGGGTAACGCCGAACTCCTTGCCGACTTCTTCCAACGTGCGCGAATGTCCGTCGTCTATGCCGTAACGGAGACGCAGCACCATTTCTTCGCGCGGAGTAAGTGTATCCAATATCCCCAAAAGCTGTTCTTTAAGAAGCGTGAACGCCGCGACGTCCTGCGGCGCGCTGGCGTGGTCGTCCTCGATAAAGTCGCCGAGGTGGCTGTCTTCTTCTTCGCCTATGGGCGTTTCCAACGACACGGGGTCGAGAGCTATGCGCTGGATCTCACGCACGCGTTCTTCGGATATACCCATCTCGCGGCTTATTTCCTCGGGCGTCGGGTCGCGTCCAAGCTCCTGCACGAGCACGCGCGTAGTACGTATAAGTTTATTTATAGTTTCCACCATGTGCACGGGAATACGTATCGTGCGCGCCTGGTCGGCTATGGCGCGGGTTATAGCCTGACGTATCCACCACGTCGCGTAAGTGGAAAATCGGAATCCTTTTGTATAATCGAATTTGTCGACGGCTTTCATAAGTCCGAGATTGCCTTCCTGTATGAGGTCTAAAAACAGCATGCCACGCCCGACGTAACGCTTGGCTATGCTTACCACAAGCCGCAGGTTGGCTTCGCTGAGCCTGACTTTTGCGTACTCGTCGCCGTTAGCCATGCTCTGCGCCAATTCTATCTCTTCCTCCATGGAAAGCAGAGGGACTTTGCCTATATCTTTTAAGTATACTTTTACGGGGTCGTCTATACTTACTTCGCCGGCAATGAGCTGTTCTATGGAATCGTCGTTTTTAAGATCTATCTGGGTATTTATTACCTCGATTCCGTTTTCGGTAAGTATCCGGAACACTTCTTCCATCTGCTCGGCATTCGCCTCGCATTCCACAGCGAGCTTTTCACCGACTTCGTCGTACGTTAGATTGCCGCGGCGCTTGCCGACGTCAATAAGCCGCTTTACTTCGCGGTTGATCTTTTCGCCCAGTTGTATCTGCGCGGCGGCTTTGACAACCTCTACTTTGTTTTCCGACAAAATCTTCAAAGCCTCTTCCATCTGTTCGGCGCCGGCTTTAAGAGCGGCGAGTTCTTCGCCCACTTCGTCGTACGTGAGCTTTCCGCCACGCATACGTCCGTTGCGAATCATTTTTTCGACAGCTTTGTTCATTTGTTCAGTAAGTTGAGTTTCGGACATTTCTATCTCCTATAAATGTTTACCCGCGTATTTCAGACGTCTGAATCGCCTTTCCGTATCGCACGCAATCTTTTGTCAGTATCGCTTATCTCTTTTAACAAGCCCGCGTCTTTTGTTTCGTCGTATATTTTGGCAAGCCCGGCTTTTCGCGCCGTAAGATATCTTACCGTTACCGCCTTTACACACTCGGCATACTTTGCACCGTCGTCGCCGTCCAAAAACGGATAGTTTACAAGCGATTCCAGCATCGGCACGTCTTCCGGCGGCGTCAATTCGTAAAAGCCCGCAAGCCCGCCCTTTTCGCCTGTCTTAAACCGGCGTATGCCGAACTCGCATACTCTGCGTGCAAGATCTCCCTCGAGATACGGCAACAAGTCGAGAGTATAATCGCAGTAAGGCTTGTCGCAAATTATCGACGCGAGTATGAATTTTACAGGACCGTCCATAGTCGGCGCGGATACAGCCGCCGCTTTCTCCTCGGGCTCGTGATACACCGGCTCGGACGGCGAGGACAGCTCGGTTTGTTTATACAGAGTGTCCATTGTGTATCCCGTCATGGAATGCAACAGTTTGAGATATTCTTCCTGCTCCACGGGATTTTGCAACTCTTTTATTATCCTGGCGGCTTCCACTGCGAATTTGGCGCGTCCGTCGGAAGCAGTAAGATCGTACTTCTTGCAAAGAGTGTTTATCTTGAATTTTGTAAGAGTGACGGCGTTATCGAGAAGCCGACTGTAAAATTCCGCGCCGCGCTTTTTTATCACGTCGTCGGGGTCGAGACCGTCCGGCAACTCAACGACTTTTACGTCCAACCCCGCCTCGGCAAGGATATCCAGTCCGCGCAAAGTCGCCTTTTGCCCCGCGCCGTCTCCGTCATAGCTTATGTATATCTTGTTACTATAATTCTTAATAAGCTTGGCTTGAACGGCGGTAAGCGCAGTTCCCATGGACGCCACCGCGGTATCGAATCCCGCTTTATGGAGCGCTATAACGTCCATGTAACCTTCGGTCATTATAACATACTTAATTCCCGAAGTCTGTTTTTTCTTTTTGAGCAGATTTACCGCGTAAATATTTCGTGATTTGTCGAATATCGCGGTTTGACTGCCGTTGCGGTATTTTGCAAAGTCGGGATTTTGAGTAAGCACACGCCCGCCGAACGAGACCACTTCGCCGAGATTGTTCAATATCGGAAAAATAAGTCTGCCGTAAAACACGTCGTAATACTCGTCTGCGCGTTGAGCAACTATGCCGGCTTCCTTCATTTCGGCTTTGGTATACCCGAGCTTTTCGAGATAAGTCGGCATTTCCGCCCCCGACACGCTGTACCCGAGCCCGAAACGTCTCGCCAAATTTTCGCCTACGCCGCGTTTGTCAAGATAATCCCGCGCCGCTTTCGCCGACGGCAACGAAAGATTCTCGTGATAATGGCGCGCCGCGTCTCGCGTCAATTTATAAAGCCGCTCGCGCTTTTTTGCTTCGCGCGCGTAATCGCGGTCTCCCGACTTGTACTGCGGGACTTCCATATTGGCTTCTTTGGCAAGTATGCGTATCGCTTCGCCTTTATCCACAGACTCTATTTCGCTGACAAAGTTTATTACGTTGCCGCCCGCTTTACAACCGAAGCAGTGGTAAAGCCCTTTATCGGGCGATACGCTGAACGACGGAGTTTTTTCGTGATGAAATGGACAGCATCCCCAGTACGTGCCGCCCTTTCTCGTAAGCGTGGTATAACGCGAGACCGTACGCACTATATCGCACTTTTTAAGAAGTTCGTTGATAAACTCTCCGTAATCCATCTGCTATTTGTTCCAATTTTTCGGCACCGTAATGTCGGTAAAACACCGCACGGCGTAATTGTCGCTCATCATGGAAATATAGTCCACCGTCTTTTGCGACACGGTGCTGTCCATACGCCTGAATTCTTCGGGTATCCTGTCGGGATGTTCGGTATAATAGCGGTACAAAAATTCTATCATTTCCACCGCTTTGTGCTCCTCGGCTTTTGCAACCTGCGACGAATACACGTTGTCGAACAAAAACTGCCTCAGTTCCATTATGGATATTTCAAACTTTTCACTCGGACGCGCGTAAGGCTTACCGAAGCTATTGTCGATTATATCCAAAATCATACTGTTTAGACGCGCGGCATGCCGTTCGCCGAACAACGTTCCGAATTTTTGCGGTATGTCGGACTCGGATATCACTCCCGCGCGCACAGCGTCGTCTATATCATGATTTATGTATGCGATCCTGTCGCTCCATGCCACAACCTGACCCTCGAGAGTCGCGGGACTCCCTTTGCTGGTATGGTTGAGGATACCGTCGCGCACTTCAAAACACAAATTCATGCCCGCCCCGTCGTACTCCAACTTATCCACCATTCTCAAAGACTGCTCGTTGTGGGCAAACGGAGTAAACTTGTTGAGCGCCTTTTCGCCGGCGTGCCCGTACGGAGTGTGCCCGAGGTCGTGCCCTAACGCTATCGCTTCGGTGAGATCCTCGTTTAGCCGCAACGCGCGCGACACGGTGCGCGCTATCTGGCTCACTTCCAAAGTATGCGTAAGCCTCGTGCGGTAATGGTCGCCCTCCGGAGACAAAAACACCTGCGTTTTATGCTTTAACCGTCTGAAAGCCTTGCAGTGCAATATGCGGTCGCGGTCGCGTTGAAAATCGGTACGCAAGCCGTCCGCTTCGAGCGGATGTTCGCGCCCCTTGCTTTTTGCGGAACGCGCGGCGTAAGGGCTTAAATATTTTGATTCTATTTCATGCGTTACGTCGGAATAACGCGTAGTATCTTTTGCGATATCGGGTTACCTCCGTAAGACAAGATCACTTGAAGATAAAACCACGTTAAGGACGGCGCTTTTTTCGCACCGTCCTTAGTGGCAACTATTGTTTATCGGATTTTTTAACTTTTGCGGTCAAATTACTTTTTGCGCGGATATTTGATGTTCGCCTGTGCCGCCGCAAGACGCGCGATGGGCACGCGGAAAGGAGAACACGAAACATACGTAAGTCCGATCTGATGGCAGAACTCCACGCTGGAAGGATCGCCGCCGTGCTCGCCGCATATTCCGCACGACATTCCGGGACGGGTCTTTCTTCCGAGTTCTACAGCAGTCTTCATAAGGCTGCCGACGCCCTTTTGGTCGAGACGCGCAAACGGATCGCTTTCGTAAATCTTCGAGCCGTAATAAGCGCCGAGGAATTTTCCCGCATCGTCACGGCTGAAACCGAAAGTCATCTGGGTAAGGTCGTTCGTACCAAAGCAGAAGAACTCCGCCTCGGTGGCTATCTCGTCTGCGGTGATAGCCGCGCGAGGTATCTCTATCATGGTGCCAACTTCGTATTTGAGCTTCGCGCCGGCGGCTGCTATCTCGGCATCGGCGGTCTTAACGACAATGTCCTTGACGAACTTCATCTCTTTGACTTCGCCGGTAAGCGGGATCATGATCTCGGGAACGATGTTCCAGTCTTTGTGCTTTTTCTGCACATTAATCGCCGCCTTTATTATTGCCTTGGTCTGCATTACGGCTATCTCGGGATAAGTGACCGTAAGACGGCATCCGCGGTGTCCCATCATGGGGTTGAACTCATGGAGCGAATCGATTATCTCTTTTATGCGCACAACGCTCTTTCCCTGCGCTTTCGCGAGAGCGGCGATGTCCGCTTCGTCGGTGGGAACGAATTCGTGCAGAGGAGGATCGAGGAAACGTATCGTAACGGGACATCCGCCAAGAGCCTCGAACAACCCTTCGAAGTCGGCCTGCTGCATGGGCTCTATTTTTGCGAGAGCCGCTTCTCTTTCCTCCACGGTATCCGAGCAGATCATTTCGCGGAACGCGCCGATCCTCGCAGGCTCGAAGAACATGTGCTCGGTACGGCACAGTCCGATACCCTGCGCGCCGAACGACGCGGCTTGCTTAGCGTCCGAAGGAGTGTCGGCGTTGGTGCGGACTCCCAGTGCTTTGTATTTATCGGCAAGAGCCATTATCCTGCCGAAGTAACCCGAGTTGGGATCGGCGGGAACGGTCTTTATAGCGCAATCGTAAATATTGCCGGTGCTGCCGTCAAGGCTGAGCGCGTCGCCCTCGCGGAACGTCTTGCCCGCAAGTTCGAAGTATTTTTCTTCCTCGTGCATCTTGATGTCGCCGCAACCGGATACGCAACAGGTACCCATGCCGCGCGCAACAACCGCCGCGTGCGAAGTCTGTCCGCCGCGTACGGTAAGTATGCCCTGGGCGTATTTCATGCCCTCGATATCCTCGGGACTGGTCTCGAGTCGCACAAGTATCACCTTTTTGCCTTTCTTGCCTTCGGCAACGGCATCCTCGGCGGTGAACACCACGGTACCGGTAGCCGCTCCGGGAGACGCGGCGATACCTTTGCCCACTACGTTGTTTTTATCGGCGTCTTTAAGCGCCTTTACGTCAAACGTGGGATGCAAAAGCATATCAAGCGATTTCGCGTCTATCTGCATCACCGCTTCCTGCTCGGTGATCATTTTTTCGTCTATAAGGTCGCAAGCGATCTTTATCGCGGCGGCGGCGGTACGCTTGCCGTTACGCGTCTGCAACATGTAAAGTTTCTTGTTCTCGATTGTAAACTCCATATCCTGCATATCGCGGTAATGGTCCTCGAGAGTTTTGCAGACCTTTTGGAACTGTGCATACGCTTCGGGGAACACGTCCTTCATCTGCTCTATGGGCATGGGAGTGCGGACGCCCGCAACGACGTCTTCGCCCTGCGCGTTGGTGAGGAATTCACCCATAAGACCTTTTTCGCCCGTCGCGG
>CATKCE010000034.1 GCA_949744905.1 uncultured bacterium | reverse complement strand
GTACATAGCGCCGGCGATAGGAGGCTTTTTAGGAACGTCGTTTACGGTAGGGAGTTATGTAACGGCGGCGGGAGAACTGGCAGCCGTAACGGTGACGGGCGCACAGATACTTAAGGGAATAGGCGCCGTCGCTGCGGGACTCGGTATCTTGTTTGCGCGCACCGGGAAAAGTAACGGATATTGGGGAGAAAAGTGGCCGGGAGATCATAGTCCTGATCACGCGCATTTGAAAGGCGATGATCGTACTAATATAAAGATCGATATTGATGGGAATCCATTGGATGGCAGAGAAATTAAGCCGCAGATTCGAAAAGCAATAAAACGTTTATTAAAAGAAATTAGAAAATTATTTGGAGCATAAAATGACATTACAAGAATATATTGATTTATTTTTTAATGGGGGTGATTTGTTTCAGCATATAAAATTTAGTGATAGTTATAATGAAGCTAAAATACTAGAAAGTTTTTGTAAAACTGATTTGTCAAGAAAGAAAGATAAAATAAGATTTAGGGAAGCCTTATCAACTATTTTAAATGAACTTGCGGATCAGTATTATCCGGAAGATATGACAAATTGTTTTACAGAAGAAACTTTATTGTATTTGATTGAAAATAATATAGCTTTAGATGATTTGGCACATTTACAGTTGGCTGATATATGGTTAGAGAAGATATATGACAAAGATAATAATTGTATTGAAGCATTACAAACACTTTGTTATAGAAATCGTAGGAATACTGTTGTTAAAGTGTAGAACTAATATAGATGATTTTTTTAAGCGGTTCTACCAAATTTAAGTTTTAAGGGCGTTCGCTATTAGCGGACGTCTTTTTATTTGTATACTAAAACACCGGCATAGCCGGCGGATTCTTATTGTATATTCGATTTTAAAGTCAAGGTGCTAAGGTAAGCATACGGTGCATTGTGCGGCCACAGAGTGTTCTATAATTAATAAATTGCAATTCAAATGTATAAAAATTTTAAGCAAAAAAATTCACGTTACATTATTTATTCCGCATGGAGGCTCCGGGTGGTGTCGGCTATCAGGTGTTCGGATGCGATTTCTATATCGCAGGGAGCGAGTTTTTCGCCGCCTATCATCATAAGAATTTTTTTGCATGCGGTTTGCATTATTACGTCCAACCGCTGGTTTATCACGGTGGGCACGGGCGAAATAAGGCGTTCATGGAAAAAGTCGTCGTTGTATGACGTTACCGAGATATCCTGGGGTATCCGCTTTTTCATGGAGCGGAGCACGTAAACGGTTTGAGAGTACAGGCGGGAATTAAGAGTTATCACTGCGGTCATGCGGGGATTGTTTTTGAAATACTCCCGTATTTTGTCTTCGGTCCCGCTATCGGGAGTATTGCTTAAAATAAGCAGATTTTTTTTGTGTACCGCGACGGCGCTCCCGCGCATGCCTTTTTTGTAGCCGTTAAACCGGTCGTTCATTATTTCGTTTTCGGCGGGGTCGGTCATAATGCAGCCGATGTTGGAATGCCCGAGGCGGTGAAGATAACCTATAATAAAAGAAACGTCTATAACCGAACTTGAAAAAATACTCACGTGTCCGGTACGCTTACAGTGGGCGTCTATAAACACCGCGGGCGTTTCGCCCAAAGCCTTATTGAACAGAGTTTTGTTTATCTGCGAAGAATTATTCGGATAAATGATTATGCCTTTTGCTCCGCACGCTCTCGCCAAGGCTATGCAGTCGTATTCTTTTTGCCGCTGGTTTTCCGAGCAGTACACGGCGAGAGAATATCCTTTTTGTCTCAAAAATTTTTCGGTGTGCTCGATGAGCCGTAACATGAACACCGATTTTAAGTCGGGAAGTATGAGCGCGGTCATCTTTATTTCACGCGCGCTGTCGCCGCTTTTGTTTTGCGGAACGGCGAAATTTCCTTTGCCTTTTATTCCCACGATCCGTCCGCTGGCGCTTAGTTCGGTAAGCGCGTTTAATACAGTAATTCGGCTTACCTGCAGAATACGGGATAACGCGTTCTGGCTGGGCAATTTGAAGTCGCTTTGATTTTTGCTCTCCTCTATAAGACGCAGTAAATAGTTTTTGACTTTTTCGGTTTTTGTCATTGCGGTACCGCCTCCAAACTTATTATAACAAGTTTATTCAAAAAATGCAAGTTTTGGCGATAAAATAGCCGAATTGGTAAAATTTCGGTATTGACATACGATATGCGCGGTTTTATACTTTAAGTGTACGAGACAAGTTGCGCACCGGACGCGCAAGACGCAGGGGAGATAGTCATGGTAAAAAAACTGAAAAGAATATTTTTAACGATACTGTGCGTGGTTTTGGGCGCGTTCGTTTTTGCCGGTTGCGGCGACGAAAAGCCGCAAACGCCGGGCAATAACGGCGGGACCGAACAGGAAAAACCAGGGGAAAAGGAGGAAGAAAAGATGTTGTGCAAAACCGACGCGTATAAACCGTTTTGGAAAGAAAAGAAAATACGCAACGAATCGGTCGTTATGGTATTGGGCGACGACGGTCGGATAACCGGCAAACTGTTGTTTGCTCCCACGAGAGTCATATCTGTAAACGACCATACGCTTACAAAAACATACGACCCCTCGCAATATGTTATAGAGGGTAACACAATAATAGCGAAGACGCCTGCCGCAATGCCGTATTTTACCGAAGACCAGTTGGAGGGCAAAGACCTCGACCGCTTAAAACTGGGGCTTGAAACGTACGACGCAAAAGCCAACGGCGAAAAGATAGTGTTCACCGAGGGCGACGGCATCATTAAAATGCAGACTATGGTGACTTACGAGTACGACGGCGAATGGAAGGCAAGGCAGACGCCGCAGCCCGAGGCCGTGGAACACTCGATAAACAAACTTAAAACCGAGGGTAAGATGACGCTCGCTCTGTACGGCGACAGCATTGCCGCAGGTTGCCATTCTTCCGACGGATTCGGCTTGGAACCGCACCAGGTGCCTTTCGGCAAAGGCGTTAAAAGCGAGCTTGAAAGCCAGTTCGGAGGAGAAGTCAAATTTGAAAACGTAGCAGTAGGCGGCTGGCGCAGCAGCGAGGGCAAAGAAAACTTCGAGGAACGCTTTCGGGTAAACGGCGACGATCCCGTTGTGCCGGATATGGCGATAATAGCCTTTGGCATGAACGACGGTTCTTTCCGCATGGATCCCGACTTGTTCGGAGCAAACATAGAATTCATAGTCGACAGTATCCGCGCGATAAATCCCGACTGCGATATAGTGCTTGTGGCAACGGTGGTGCCCAATCCGCTTTCGCCGCAGGACGCGAGTCAAGCCGCATATTTGCCCGTACTTAAAGAGCTAGCCGGACTGTACAACGCGGCGGCGGTAGTGGACATGACTACTGTCTCGCAGGAATTGTTTAAGGTGAAAAGGGGAGTGGACGTTTACGCAAACAACATCAACCATCCGTCGGATTTTTTACAGAGATTGTACGTAACGAACATAATGTCGGCGCTGGTCAAAGATTATTAAAATCGTCGCGTTATAAAGGGATAAATGATGACCGAACTTCTTAACGATATAAAATTGAAAAAACGTATAGGGCTTAAAGGATTTTCGTCGGTGGCGGACGGCCACGCGGTATTGGACGAACTGCGCTGGAAGGGAAGCAAGACCGGAAATTGCTGGACTCTTGCCGAGTGGAGCAGTAACCGCCTTCTTAAAGACGAAAGATTCGAAGAAGTGCTTATCGGCGGCGGTATACGGTACCGCAATAAAATGAAAAACGTGGACGTATTTCCCGGCGAGGGGAAAATAGCTTTGGAGGTTTTCGGCTCGAAAGAATATTCGCGTCCGCGCTCCGCAGGCGAACAATGGACCCATCTGCTTATGGAGCAGTGGATACCGTTAAGCAAGCAGGTGCCTTTATACAAACTCGAAAAACTCACCGCGCAGTTGCTGTTCGAGGTGGATAATTGCGATATGCGTATGAATGCCGAGGACTACGACCCCACCGTCCACGCGGCGCATATTTCCTGGTACTTTACCGTTGAAAATTCCAAAAGCGACATACGGGACGTTGAAGGTCGCCCCGATTACATGTGGTTCGGGTTGCCGCTTTACGACAGTCGTTTCAAAAAGATCGACGGACCTCAGGTGTTTATGGACAGCGGCACTAAGCGGCTCATTTACGGCTTGAAGCGCGATACTTTTTGCTCTGCGGAAGTGGAGACCGGCAAAAAGTATAAGGTAGACATCGATATCTTGCCGCAAATAAAACGGGCGTTTGTCATAGCCAAAGAGAGAGGCTGTCTTACTGACGCGAAGTGGGAAGATATGACGATAGGCAGTACGAATATAGGGTGGGAAGTTCCCGGGATATTCGACTGCAAGTTCACTTACGAAAAAATGGCGTTGATAGGCATGCCGGCAAAAGCGGTTGCCTCTGTGTAAAATTCGGACAAATAAATAATTTTGGGAGGAAAAAGAATGAGCGGAACATGTAAAAAAATCTGTTTGTGCGCTTGCGTGCTTACAGTGGCTGTCGTCGCGTTGATATCCGGCGCGGTCATGCCTCGGGGAGGGGTGGTGCTTGCAAAAGCGGAGACGCCCGAATGGACTCAAACCGTTGAAGCGGGAAAGATAGACGACCGCATAGCTTACGGATACGGCGACGGCAATATAGGAAGCCCGGCATTATTCGGAAGCAAACTTATCGAGGACGCCGATATGGGAATAAATCGCGGCGTCATGGAATTTGTATGCGGTAAAAACTGGGGCGACAGATATTCGTTTCAGTATCCCATGGATCTGCGCGATTTTAAAATCAGTATAGATCTTTCCAACCAGAACGACGCGTCGCGCATGCTTTTATTTTTTACTCATACAAAGGGCGGATACGCGGGACTGGGCGAGGGCAAATACGGAGACGGCATGGTACTGTCGTTTTACCGCGGTTTAGAGGAAGGCGGATTAAGAAACTGGGGCGTTATCGTTAGCAATACCGATCACAATCTTTCGCTTAAAACGGCTACGCCCGATATAAACAAAGCGCTCGAATTCGACAGCGGCTCCACCGGTATCACCATAAAGCAGGCGGGCGGCGTGTTCGATATAGGTTTTAAGCAGGAGACCGACGGCGGCGCGTTTATTTTAAGCATAGGGTCGCAAAAATGGAGCATCCCGTACGCCGAGTTTTCGTCGGTGTTATTTGACGTGTCCAACGTGTATTTGTGCCTCGGCTCTATGGGTGCGTCCAACTGTATAAGAATAAACGACGTCTCCGAGCCGAAAATCGCGGAGTACGAAAAAATCGCTCAGCCGGCGCTTGCGAATATACGCGATTACGTTGATAAAGCCGCGGCGGCGGGCTCGGACGCGTCGGCTATAAAAGAAGCCGTCACGGCGTTTTCCAGAGTAGATGCTTCGGTCCTGCGTTCCAACGACGTAAATTACGTTTCAAAAATGCTTGCGTCTGCAAACGCGACTTTGCGAGACGGTAAATCTTCTTTGACCGCCGACGGGCTGAAAGAAGTAGCGCTCGCCGATATCGCCAATTACGAAACGTTGATACAAAGAGCGGAAAACAACGCCGGTTTGTCGGTTGCCGATTCGCTCCGCGAGGAAGTGCTGTTCGATAAAGAGCTTTTAAGCGGTCTGAACGCGACTGACGCGTTAAACGAAGTAGACGCGGCGTTTACCGTTGCTGACGGAAAAATGGAGACCCGACTTTTGGAGGTGATCGGCGGTTACGTTACCGAATTCGAGACCGCCGCAAACGCCATAAATTCCTCGGCAACTCTTGTGGAACTGGAAAACGTTCGCAACGAGATATATATCCACTACGGGCACGAGGCGATATCCGGTTCCGCCGGACTCTCGGCGTATTCGGCAAGGATAGCCGCGGCTAACGCCAAACTTTCCCAGATAGGCGAGCTTGACGGTTGGACGGCGAGCGATGGGGCCCGCATTTACACTGCCGACGGTAAAACCGCCGAATTTTCGTCGATAAACGGCATGAACCAAAGTCTCGACGACCATTCCGGCTCTACCGTGGTAAGAAACGAAAAAGTCGACGTGACCGATTTTTCCACTACGGTGAGACTGAAACGCCGCGGACTTGCGGTGGACCGCGAAATGGACTGGGTGGCTTTGGGAGTCATGAAAAATCCCAATAACTTCTTTATAAATAACGACGTAAACAGCGAGGAAGGGGCTGAAAGACTGCAAAGCAATCTCGGGTTTTTCATGTATTTGACTGTGCTCCCCGCAAATAAACTGCGCGTTACCGTGTTCATATTAAAGAGCAGTTCGGTAGCTTTGTACGACGGCACGCGCGGCGACATGATAATCGATTATACGGAAGGTTCCGACCTTAACATAAAAATATACGCCGAGAACAAAGACCGCAACACGTATGCCGACATTTTCTTTAACGGAGTGAAATATACCGGTAACAACGTGCGCGCTTCCGAGCTTAGGGGCGTGTTCGGCGACAGCTACGAGGGCAATTTCATGCTTACGCACGCTCGCTCGTACTACGACGTCACTATGACCGATTTTAACGGAAAAGATCTTTCCGGCGGCACGGGCGGAAACAGCCAAGGCGACGACGATAAAAAAGAGGACGGCAAAGGCGGTTGCGGCGGAGAGGTCGGCGGCTATCCGGCGGCGTACGCGGCGGCGGCGCTCGTTATACTTGCGGTCGGATTTGCGGCGGCCGGAAGAAAACGTACAGTCCGTAACGGAAAGGAGCGGTAAATGAAAAAAACGGTCGTTCTTATATTGGCTCTCGTTTTGGGTCTTGCGACGTGCGTTCCGTTTTACGGTTGCGCGCCCAGTTCGGTAAACGACAAATGGACAATAGTGCTTGACGGCGGCGGACACATAGGCAATTACAATACCACAAAATCAATGATAAAGTCGGACGCCAATCCGTTTCCTTACAACACGCTTGAAACGCTTACCAAGGAATGGATGAAACTCCATCCCGAGTATAAGGTTATCGTAAACTCGACTTCGTACGGAGGAAACGTATCGTCTTTGAGACCTCTGTTAAAAGTCGGTACCGCGCCGGACGTAGTGCTCATGAGCGGCACTACCGCCGAAGAAGAACTCGGCACGGGCAATTATCTCGCGCTGAACGAATACCTTAACAAGCCCAACCCTTACGCGCCCGAATACGAAACCTGGCTCGATTTGTATCACCGCGAACTCGATTACGTGTCGGACGGCAGTTATCTTTACGTAAACATGGAACGCCAGCCCGTGGGCATAGTGTACAACGAACGTCTGCTTAAAGCGGCGGGCGTTACAAAGCCCGACGGAAGCGTGGACGAACCGGTAACGTATTCGCAGCTTAAAGAGGCGCAGCGTAAAGTTTACGAGTACGCGAAAACTTCCGTCGGAAAGGGCAAATACGCATATCTTACGCCGTACCGTTGGCACGACATAGTTTTAGAATGCAACATGTTCGGACACCTTATCCCCGAGCTTGACGCGCTTATTAAAGACGGCAAGGTGAATACCGAGGAACTCATACGCGGGTATACGAAGGGGATATGGACGCCGGAGAGCGAAAAATACAAAGCGTATCTCAAACTTGTAGCCGACCGGTGCGAGTACTTTCCAAAGGATTTTGCAAACATCACTCCGCTGACGCAGTTCGTGCAGGGAAATTGCGCTTTCATGGAAGCGGACGGAGCCACGTTGCGGCAGATCAGCGCGAACAAAAACGTTAACTTCGAATACAAGTTGATACCGTATCCCACGCTTGACAAGAGCGATCTGGAAGCGGTAGGGATAGATCCCGACATAGTGCCCGAAGTTAAAAACGTGCGCCGCGGACTGGCGGGTTACGCATCGAGCTGGGGAGTTACGCGCACCGCGATAAACAAAGGTAAAGAAACGTGCGACGCGATAGCCGACCTCCTCATGTTTTTGACGGCGCCCGCGCAAAACGACCGAATGGTGGGCGACTTGGGCGGCGGGATACCGCTTAATCCGCAGTCGGCGGACGTCGTGCCGCAATACCTCAGGCCGCTGTACGAAATTTACGACGCCGACAGTAAAAACGAGGACCTTTTGCGTTGGGCGGCGGTAAACAGTATCAGCGCGTTCGGCACTACGTTCGAGTCGTATTATCTCAGCCTTACGTATTCGTACATAGGCGGTACCAAGACGCTGGACGATACTTACTCGGCGCTTACAAAAAACATAAAAAATCTGGTCGTCGAACTGAAAGACGAAAGAGGATACGATACTACTCTTTGGTAAGACGCTTATTATTCTATCGGAGAAAATATGACTGGACAAATAATTCTCAATAAGCAGAAAAGATGCCAGTGGCGCGCGTATATCTGGATATTGCCGGCGTTCGCGCTTTTGGCGGTGTTCTGCTTTTATCCGCCGGTTTACGCCATAGCTTTGTCGTTCAGCGATTCCGACGGGGTGACGTTCGGTAACATAGTGGGCTTTGCCAATTTTGCAAGCGTTCTCGGCGACGGTATGTTCTGGAAGTCGATGGGCAACGTGTTCATTATAACCATAGCGGGCTTTTTGACGGGACATGTGGCGAATATCCTTCTTGCCGAACTGCTGTTCCATTTGCGCAACAAACTCGCGGGATCGGTCTATCGCTTTTTGTTTGTGGTTCCGCTGGTAGTTCCGGGGATTGTGGGAATGATGATATGGCAGCGCATAGTTTTTACGCCCGAGACCACCGGACTTGTAAATCAAATCGTTCAGATGTTCGGCGGCTCGGCAAAAGGCTGGTACAGCGATGAAAAAATGGTCATGTTAACTATTATACTTACCGGCTTTCCGTGGGGCGGAGGCACGACCATGCTTATTTATCTTGCCGGACTTCAAGGCATACCGCCCGAACTTGCCGACGCGAACAAGCTCGACGGTTTGGGCGCGTGGAAACAGGTGTTTACCATGCACCTGCCGCTAATGGTGGGACAGCTTAAATACTTTTTGGTCACAGGCGTTATACAGGGATTGCAGAACTTTAATCTGCAACTCATAATCACGCACGGCGGTCCGGGCGTGGACGGGGCGTCCAACGTGCCCGGTTACATGATGTACGATTATGCGTTCATGCAGTCTAAATACGGTATTTCATGCGCGATTGGGACCGTCATGTTTATAATAACGCTTGTGCTGACGGTGATAAACCGTCGAATAGGCAAAAACGCCGAGGAGGTATTTTGACAATGGCGGAAAACGTACTTCCTCTTTGCCGAACAAAGCGGCGCGTCGGCGGGGCTGCGGTCAAACGCGCGGTAAGCCAGATAGCGCTTCACGCGTTTATACTGTTCTTTCTTGTGTGCGCGCTGTTTCCGCTTTATCTGCTCATAATAAAAAGCGTGAAAAATGTGGGGCAGGATCAAATGGATCCGTTTACTCCGACGTTTCCGTTTTTGTGGGATAATTACCGCGTCGCGTGGTTGAATATAAGTTCCAATATCTTGAACTCGTTTATAATTACGAGTATCGCGCTTGCGGGGCTGGTCGCACTTGCGTGCGTAACCGCGTTCGCCTTCGTGCATTTTAAGTTTTACTTAAAAGAAGTTCTTTTTACCGCTATAATTGCTCTCATGATGATACCCGGCACGCTCACTCTTGTAAGCCAGTACTCCATGGTATATTCCATGCGTTTGGTAAACACGTACTGGGGAGTTATCCTGCCGCAGATGATGGCTGCGTTTCCGATGTCGTTTTTCCTGCTGACTTCGTTTTTCAAGGGCATATCGCGCGAATTGTTCGATGCGGCAAGCCTTGACGGCGCGCCGGACATGACTATGCTGTTTAAGATAATGCTTCCGCTGAGCATGCCTATTGTCGCCACCATAGTAATGACGCAGTTCATGGCGCTGTGGAACGAATACGTATGGTCGGGACTCATACTCATCACCGACGGGATGAAGACCATACCCATTGCGCTCGTGTCGCTTACCGACCAGTTTTATAAAATGACCGGCAGTTACGGCACCGCGTTTGCGGCGTACGTCATTGCGTCGGTGCCGGTGATAGTAATATTCGCCGTCGGCTCCAAGCAATTCGTCGAGGGCATGACGAGCGGAGCGTTTAAGATGTGATCAAAAACAAGGAGAGGATAATGAAAAAAATAATGAAAACGGTCTTAGTCGCGGCGCTGAGTCTGACGCTCGCGTTTTGCGCGTTTGCCTGCGGCAATACCGAAGGAGGAGGAATGAACAACGGGAACGGTACCGAACAGGGCGACAATACCGGAGGAAAGCCCGAAAAACCCGAAATAAAAGGGCAGAGCCTTTTATCGGACAAAACTTTCTCGCAGGGGTTGGGAGTAAAGGGACTTGTCGCAAGCGGCGCCGACGCCGAGATAGGAAGATATTTCGATTACGGCGGAACGGTGGAAAATCCCGAGGAGACCTGCAAATGGGTACTGGGTCAATGGAGCGGAAAATCCGATCTGCGAAAAGCCAAAGAGACAAAACTTTCGGACGGCGGATACAATTATCGCGACGGCGGCAAATCGGTGACTTTCAATCCCGAAAGCGGCGTATTCAATCTCAGCATAGACGGCGCGAGCGAATACGACCATCCGCGTAAAAACGGCGAAGGTTGGGCGCACTCGCTCATAGAACAAACGTTCGAACTCAAACGGTTGGAGGACGCCGAGCATCTTTATTTTAAGTTGCGATTCACGCTCGACTATGTGGAGAACCTCATGAGCCGTGACGAGTACGATTCCGGGCTTCACGCCGCGCAACTATTGTGGTACGTGACTTTCCGCAACGATCCCAAAGAGAATTCCATGGATGCCGAAGGAAATTGGGTAAACGGAAAAACCGGGGACTGGTTCTGGTTCGGACTGCCGATATACGATAACCGTTACGATACGATACAGGCGTCGGCGGCGTACGATCAAGGGACAAACGCGTATATTTCGGGACTGAGCAACGGATATTATCTGCCCACTCCGCTCGAGACCGGAGTGGACGACGACGGAATGCCATGGACGTACGAATTTACGTACGACGCGCTTCCAAAGGTTAAGGAAGCTATAGAGGAGGCGCAAAAGCTGGGCGCGCTCAAAAACGTAAAAGCCGAAAATCTTACGATAAATTATATGAACTTCGGTTGGGAAGTACCCGGCACCTTTAACGTATCGGCTACCGTCGAGGAAATCGATATCATATATGTGGCGAAAAACAAGTAGTTATAAGGAGGAAAAATGATGACTACGATAAAAAGAAAAACGTCGCTCGTAACGGCGATAACGGTGCTTGTCGCCGTCGCCCTTATGGCGTGCACGCTCTCGGTATTTACGGCGCGTGCGGACGTAACGGCTCCCGCGGAAATAAACCTCGGAAGCTCCACGCTCATAGACGCGGGAGGAGGCGCCGATTCTATAAATTATGAAAACGACTCCGTCGCGAAAACCGTAACGATATCCGCAAAGGCGGAAGCGTCTTTATTCGGTATGATGGCAACGCTTTCAAACAGCGGTATATGCCTTGACGGTTTTTCGTTCGACGTCGAATTCAAGGATATAAAAGACGGTGACATAATGGGCATGACGTTTGGAAGCAACGTGTGGGTGCGCGATAACGGTTTGGGCATAATGATGAAAAACAACGGCGGCAAAGGCGAACTCGAAGTTCGTTGGGGCGGCGGGCCGGTGCAGGCGGGTACGCAAGCCGTTTGCGTCGCATACGCTTCTCCCGAATTTTGCGCGCCGTCGTTATCCCACGTAAGAGGAGCGGACGCGGGCTTTCCGCTCAGCGATAAAACTGTGTCGGATTTTATACCGTTTTCGTCGGCAAACGTAAAACTCAATATCAGTTTTAAGCGTTATTCCACATACCGTTATTCGGTGACCGTTACGGCGCTTTCCGAAAACGGTTTTGACGCTTCTCTCGATGCGGTCACGGATAACGCGTATTCGTTTTATATTTACGTTCCCGATATCCCGGATCTGTTCAACAATGCGGAAAACGGAACGTTCAACTTCGGACTGGTAACGCAAAACGCCGCCGATCCCTCCGGAAAGATGATAATCGGCAACGGACTCGATTACGGCAAAAACAAGGATATGATAGACGACGGCGAGCTTTTGCCGGAAGAAGAATACGGCTCCGAAGTTCTTGAACCCCGCGCCGGCAATTACATAGTAAACACTAAGGACAAATGGATCGAAGTAACTAAAAGCGCTACGATTGCGCGCAACAATGAAAACGGGTCGACTTACATCGCCTGCGAAAAAGGAAAAAATCCCGGTTGGGGCGACAGAGTCGGTTTGGGCGGCGAATACACTCTTAACGGATTAAGCATTACGGCCGACTACCGTCAGATAAGAAAGAGCAGTTTTTTCGGAATTATCTTCGGCAACAAGGAAACGCCCTATTACAATTCCGACAGCGGACTCGCTTTGGTAACAAAAATATATGAAAATACGCAGGTAAGAGTTTATTTGCAAAAACATCACGATCTCGAAAACAGTACGGGCAACTTCCGCAGAGGTTACCGTACGGCGGCGGATGCGAAAGAAAAAAACGAAGCGGACCGTTTGGATTGCATCATATTGGACAGTCAGCTCCCCGATAACGGAAGTCCGACCGCATCTCCCAAATTCAGATATACTTTCGAAAAAGAGGCGGATACGGAAGGAGTATGGAAATTCACGCTCGAGATACTTGACGATAAAACTTCGTTCAACTATGTTATGGCGGGCGAAAGAAACGGCGGCTTGGGCGGGTTGGTAGAGAGCCCGACCGTAAAAAAAGCGTCGCTGTACTTTAACGAATCCGAGATCACCGCTCCGTCTTCGGCAGGCGGCGAACAGCCCGCGTTGTTTAATGATAACGGACACGTCAAATTTTCGATAGCGTCCGATATGAACAATTCGCAAGGCATGATGATAATGCACGTAGAGCAACCTGTTGCGTCCAGGATAGATCCCGACAAAGTCGACGTGACTTTGGAGAACGAGTCTTACGAGTGGACCGGAAAACCCGTTGAGCCGGCGGTGACGCAGGTTAAAGTGGACGGTGTCGCCGTTCCCGCGTCGGGTTATCGCGTAAGCTATAAAAATAACGTAAACGCAAGCACGTCGCAGGATAAAGCGGTGGTCGTAATAAACTTTATCGGCGATTACGTCGGGTCCGCCGAATCGGAGTTTTCCATAAGCGGTATAGACGCATCAGCCGCGACAGTGGTCTTTCCCAAAGAAAGTTACGAATATACCGGCGCGGCGTTAAAACCCCGCCCTTCGGTGAAACTCGGCGGGACCGAGATACCTGCGTCGTCGTATATGAGCGATTATAAAAACAACACAAACGCAGGCACAGCCACAGTCACCGTTACGTTTAAGGGCGGCTATACGGGCACGGCGACCGGTACGTTTACTATAACAAAAGTAAACGTAAGCGGCGAAAAGGACGCTGTTACCGTAAAAGCCGGCGCTTCGTTGAAGTCGGTCACCGTAGATAAATACGGAGCGGGAATTTACACGTTAAAAGATGAAAAGGGAACTATCGTGACGGACTCCGAACTTTCCGCGGGAAAGTACACGGCGACTCTCGTTGTGGAGGACGTTAACACCGTAACCACGTACACCTATACCGTGACCGTGGTGAAAAAGACAGGTTGCGGATGCGGCTCGGCGGTAAACGGAACTTACCTTATGGCAGGCGTGATGGTTTTGGCGCTTGCGGCCGTATTGGCGGCAAAAAGAAAGAAACGGGAAAATTAAACGCATAACGTTGCGCAAGTCAAAAAGCGGACGGGACGGGGCATAATGGACTATCCCGTCCGCTTTTGTCCGCGCGGCAGGGAGAAGCGATAGCTTATGTTGGGATTCAAAGGAAAATACAAACTTAACGAAGACGGTTACGTGATGGCGGATATGCCGAAAAATTCGTCGCTTTTTACTACAGGCAACGGCTATATGGGGGTTCGCGGAAGTCTTGAAGAATTCGGCGAACCCGGCATACAGGGGTGTTTCGTGCGGGGCGTTTTCGACGAGATAACCGAGATAGTGCAACCTTTTGCCGATAACATTTATATGAAGAAGTATTACTTTGACGAGGAGAAGTTAAAGCGTTTCCATAAACAGGACTCGTGTATAAACCTTATTGATTTTCTTCTCGTGCGTTTTACCGTTTGCGGAAAGACGTTTTATCCGTGGGACGGCGAAATTATTTCGTGGCAACGCTACTTAGACACGGGCTCGGCGAAGCTCGTGCGCAAAGTGCGTTTTAAGGACGAAAACGGCAATATCACCGACTTTACTTTCGAACGGTTCGCATCCGCGGCTGACGACCATTTATACGCTTTGAGAGCTTCGGCAAAGGGAGTGAATCATGACGGCGTTATAAAAGCCGTCTCGGGCGTTGATACTGCCGTGCGTACGAACGGACAGCCGAAGTCGACCGTCACGGAAAAACGCGTTGGCGTAAACGGATTTGCGGTTTGCGTTTCGGCGGGCGAAAAATACGGGCACTCCGCCGCGGCGGGCATAAAAAACATTTTTTACGACCGGGCGGGCAATCGTCTCGACAAAAGTTTTTGCGACGACGGAGAGCTCATTTACGAGTGCGCGTCTGGGACGGGCTCGCTCACAGTGGAAAAAATCATTTCGATATATTCCTCGCGCGAGAGCGACGACCCGTTATTCGACGCTTTCGGAGCGCTTGCGGCGTTCGGCGATTACGTTTGGGCGGAATGTAAACACCTGCAATCCTGGAACACTTTATTTTCTTATTTCGACGTCGAAATAAGCGGGGACGGTGCGGCCGACGCGGGACTGCGGTTTGCCAATTACCATACGGTTATATCCGCGGCGCGCAACGACGGAGCGCACAGCTTGTCGGCAAAGGCGCTCACCGGCGAAAAGTACAATCAGTTCGTGTGGTGGGACTGCGAGATATACCAGCTTCCGATTTTTATTTACGCGTGCCCGCAAACGGCGCGCCACGCGCTCACGTACCGTTATGATCTGCTTGACGCCGCGCGCAAAAACGCCGCGGAAGAAGGTAGCCGCGGCGCGCGCTATCCTTTTGTTTCGTCGGTGGACGGAGCCGAGCACGTATGGATATACGCGAGACATCCGTTTTTGCAAATACACATCACCGCCGACGTGGCGTACGGCGTTTTGAATTATTATTCGGCGACGGGCGACGACGGCTTTATGCGCGATATGGGGTTGGAAATGCTTATAGAGATAGTGCGGTACTGGTGCGGCAGAGTGACCGAACGCGGCGGCAAGTACGTTTTGGATAACGTGACGGGCACCGACGAACACCACCCTTACGTCAATAACGACGCGTATACTAATTATATTGTTCATTACGTATTGAGCCGATTTATACGACTTATGTCCGGATTTTCAGATGAACTTAAAAACAAAGCGGTAACGGCGACGGGATATACCGACGCGGAGTTCGAAACGGCAAAAGAAGTTGCCGATAAATTGTATCTGCCGCTGGATAAAAACGGACTTATACCGCAGTTTGACGGATATTTCGATTTGAGCGAAACGCTGCGCGTTGACGGAAGCGGCACCGGTACGAATTTTCAGATGAAGCAGGCGGGGCTTTACCATTTGAGCCAGGTTATAAAACAGCCCGACGTCATGCTCTTGTTCAGCTATATAAATTCGGGATTACCCAAAGAACTTTTGGCGGTGAATTGGGACAAATACGAAAATCTTTGCGAGGCGTCGTCGTCGCTCACGTTTCCGGTGCACGCCGTATGTTCCGCTCTGTGCGACCGTCCGTTTTCATTCAAAAAGTATTTTAACGAACTTTTGACTATGGATATTGCCGATATACATAATTGCGCCTATCAGGGAGTGCATGCGGGGTGCGCGGCGGGCGGCTGGTTTGCGGTATTCCGCGGAGTCGCCGGCATTACGGTAGATAACGGAATCGTTTTCGCCGAGCCGCACTGTGTCCCGGGATGGAAAAAAGTATCGTTTACGTTTAACGTTCGTTCCTCCAAGATAAAAGTAGTGCAGACCGAGTTCGACGTGACTTACAAGCTTGTATCCGGCGAACCGGTAAATCTCGTTTTTTGCGGAAAAGAATACCTGCTGAGATCGTCGCTTAAATTTTTTTACGGCATCGACACGGAGAAAAAGAAAAATGGGTAAAACGGAATATAAAAAAGAGGACTCCAACACGCTTGTTTTGCGCAACGAGTACGAGGCGAGATACTTCGATACATACATAGAAAACGAACTCGTTAAACAAAACGAATTTATAGCGGAAAAACAAAAGTTCGAAGAACTACCTGTATACGACAGCATAAAAGACAAATTGCCGCAGGTAGTATGGGAAAACCACCCCGACGAGACGGAGTGTTACGATTTTGCGTGGAAAAGCGTGTTCGGGCATTTACGAAAATGCACCGCGGAAAACGGTTTTGTGCGCAATTATATCGACACCGCGTTTAACGGCAATATCTTTATAAACGATTCGACCATGAT
>CATKCE010000033.1 GCA_949744905.1 uncultured bacterium | reverse complement strand
CCGGTTTCGGGCACCATAATAGGGGTATACGAACACCCAGATTGAGAAACCGAGTTTTCGGTTTCTTTTTCTTTCGTGCTATTTTCGTCCTCGCCGCCGTTGCCGTCGGTCCCGGGGAAAATCAAGTTCAAAAGCAGTTCGTTCTTTTGTCCGCTTTTCAGATTGAAAAGCACTTTCATTTTGTCGTCGTACAGTACAACGCGATAAATAAACGTGTCAATCAATGCCTTGCGGTTTTTCGTCTTGGTATAGTCCAACGTGCGGAAATGTTCTAACCACTTGCGAATATCGTCATAAGTGTAATTGATTTGCAACGCCTTTTCGCTTTCGATTGTCGCGTTCAGCTCGGCGTTCTCTTTCTCTAATTTTTCGATTTGCGCTAAAATCGTATCGGCAATCTTGCCGCGCATAAGGGCTTGCATAAGGTTGTTGATTGCGTTTTTAATAAATGCAACCCAAAGTTTACATTTTGCAACGCAAAGTTGGTGGTGTTCTCAATAAAACATGTTATAATGAGAGCGTAAATTTATTACTTGGAGGCTTTTATGACATTAGGTGAAAAACTCGCTAAGGCTCGTAAAGAAAAAAATATAACGCAAGAGCAACTTGCTGACAGTCTCGGTGTTTCAAGACAATCGATAAGTAAATGGGAATCAGATATAGCATACCCCGAAACAGACAAACTGATTTGTATGAGTGAATTGTTTGATTGTTCGCTTGATTACTTGCTGAAAGAAAGTATAACAAAAAAAGAAGAAAAAATAGAAGCGACAAATATGCAAGGAACGACAGTTGCAGCGCAGTGTTTTTCTATAAGCAAAATATTCAATTATGAATACAAGTCAAAAAGAACCTTGGGCGGCGTTCCGTTAGTTCATATAAATATAGGCAGAGGAAAAACAGCAAAAGGTATAGTCGCTATCGGTTTTAAGTCTGTTGGAGTTATTTCAATAGGATTATTGTCAATAGGGTTATTATCATTTGGATTATTAGCGTTGGGTTTTCTCGGTTTGGGAATATTGGGTACCGGCTTTTTCGGCTTTGGGGCATTTGCATTGGGGTTTTTAAGCGGCGGCGCAATATCCGTTGGAATTATATCATTCGGCGCAATTTCAGTAGGCGTTATGTCTTGTGGAGCGATTTCAATCGGGCAGTTTGCAGTGGGCGCATTGGCGAAAGGATATTATTTTGCTTTTGGTGACAACGCAACAGCAATGGTGGCGCTTGGAGCAACAAAAGCCGGTGGGACGCTTTATACGCATTTTACCGGAATACAAAACAGTTTCGTCGGCTATGAAACGGATACAGTAATTTCGATTTTAGAGAGCAATGTGCCGTCGGTATTAAAATGGCTTATGAATATAGCTTTGTCAATAGTTGGCATTCGATAATAGCCAGTTGGATATGCGTTATACAGTATGCCCCGAATGCGGGTACAAATTATTCAAGGCTGGGGAACGACTCGAACATGTAAATCTATTGCCCGAAACGCATGGCAAAACTACAAATAGAAATCAAGGACTGAAAAATCTTTATTCAAAAACGGCAAAAGTGAGAACATATATGCAAAACTGCCGCTCGACAAAGAGCAAGCAAAAAAGCTGTCAAAGCGTATCTATAAGACCGCTATGACGGCCCTTGCAACCGAACGGGCAAGCCGTGAGCGGTTGCCTCTTGTGATTAACCGGCGACCATAAAAGTAAAGTTTGAATATATATTCTTTTAGTAAAAAAATAATTCGTTGTAGTTTTTGCGTTTTGCGGTAACTATGAGACTTTAAAATTATGCTAATACCGTTGAGAGAATAAGAAACAAAATATACGTTCCAGTCATTAGCGTTCCCGCAGATATCGATGCCGCTTGTCCGAGCATGCGTCTATCGGGAGCTTTTATTTTCACTGCAAAAAGAATTAGCGCGACGATAGTGGCGACGGCTCCGAGTATCAGTAGTAGAGCGGCTTGATGTCCCGACGCCGCGTCTTTGAAGTATGGATATATCTCTGTGTTTCCTTTACGGAAACTGAGCAGGTCGGCAAGAAAAAGAATAACAAAATTAAAGATATTGCTTCCCAAAATGTTTCCTGCCGAGGCGTTGAAGTTTCCGCGGCGGCAAAGCGATACGGTGGATACCAGTTCGGGCAAAGAGGTGGTAAGTCCCAACAAAAGCGCGCCCGCAAATGTCATTCCGAGCGACAACTTGTCCGCGATCGAATCCGCAATATAAGTAATGACTATGCTTACCGCGATAAGCAATATAGAGGAAATTATAAATCGGAAGACAAGTTGTTTTACGCTTAAAGTCGTATCGGACTTCGAGTCTTCGGCTTCCTCGGTCTTTGGCGTTACGAGCAGGATAATAACGTATGCGACAAGTATAAACGGTGAAATAATACTGACAAATCCGATAGCCGGCACGTTTTTAACGAAAATCGCGATTGCGATAAGTCCGTATATCGCCAGACACCCCAAGAGGGTTACGGCATGGTGTTTTCCTATTTTTGCGCGGGAAAAACCGCGGAACATTATGGCGACGCATGCCCCGAGAGCGGCGAGATTGAATATGTTGCTGCCGAGTATATTCCCGACGACAAGACTGTTTTCGCGTAAAAATAAAACCGCCGACAACGAAGTAAAGAGCTCCGGCAGACTCGTTACGGCGGCAAGCAGGACGCCGCCTATAAAGGCGCCGGAAACGTTGGTCATTTTGTCGAGCAAATCGACGTACTTCGACAATTTGATTGATAAAAATACTACTGCCGCCGCCGCCGTAAAGAACAATGCGTATATCATATAGGATATAGTATACCACTTTTTTGCAAATACGCAAACGAATAACTTGATTATTGCCGAGTATTATTATATAATTAAAGCGGTAACAGATATCATATTTGTTTTAAGGAGAATGAAAAATGAGCAGATTTTTTTGTGATTCCAATTGCGAAATATGGTATTCGCGTTTTGACGAGTTGCATATAGAGTGTATAAAAATGCCGTATACGGTAAACGGCGAAGAACGTTTTTACGATCTCGGACGCAATACGGATAACCGCGCGTTTTTCACCGATATGCGTAAAGGTGCGACGGTAAAAACCCAGGCTCTTAACGAAAACGATTATATCGAGTATTTCGAACCTGTGCTCGCCGCCGGAGAAGACATACTGTACGTGCATTTTTCCCGTGCGATGTCCGGAACATTCGACAGCATGGATAAGGCCGTAAACACTCTGAAAGAAAAATATCCTGACCGGAAGATCACTACCGTTGATACGAAAAATATAAGCATGGGCGCCGGCATGGTAGTGTATTATGCCGCGCTCAAACATAACGGCGGCGCGTCCGACGAAGAAGTTGTCCGGTTTGTGGAGAGTTTCCGCGAAAAAGTTAGCGTTTACTTTACTGTGGACGATCTTGTATATCTCAAACGCGGCGGAAGACTCAGCGCATTCAAAGCTATGATGGGCACCATATTCAGTATAAAACCCATAATATCCACGTCCGAAGAAGGTAAACTTGTAAATATTTTAAACGCCAAAGGACGTAAAAAGGCGATACGCACGCTTGTGGAATATCTTGAAAGCGGCAAAGTCGATACGGATTATCCGATATCCATAATGAACGCCGACACCGATGCCGATACTTCCATGACGATAGACATGATACGCGAGAAGTATCCGTCGGCGCAGATATGGGAGCAAACCGTGGGGCCGGTAGTCGGGTGCCACTGCGGTCCCGATACCATCGGTATGATATTCGTTTCTGGAGATTGACTGCCGATTGAAAAGATTTTTATGCGTTTTATTTACCGTATTATGCGCTTTTTCAACTTTCGGATGTTCGGGGTTTTACGACGCTCCCGAGCCTTTCCGTTATTACGAATACCGTAGCAAAAGCGTATTCGGCAACGGTATCACGTTTATCGCGGCGGTGCGCGGCGGCGACGAAAAAAAAGCGTTGGATGAAATGTACGAGCTTGCGGAGGATATCAATTCCGACATGAGCCTTACGTTGTCGTCGAGCGCTCTCAGTATGTTTAATTCGCTTGGAGAAGGGCAGGAGTACTTCGACGGATATGCGAGCGAGCGGGTGGAAGTCTCGCGCCGTACTTACGAGCTGATAGAACGGTCTTTGAGTTTTTACGAAGATACCTACGGACTATTCAATATTGCGGTTTATCCTTTGACAAAGCTTTGGAACGTGGATGCCGAAGGAATAGGACGTTACGGACAATTCGGCGGCGAGCAACCTCCCGAGTTGCCGTCTGAGGAAACCGTTGAATATACGCGTAAAGCGTGCGAAATAACCCATCTGAAAACGATGTGCGACGACGGAAAATATTATATTTATAAGACCCATCCGGGAATGATGATCGATCTCGGGGCGGTAGCAAAAGGATACGCCGCCGACGAGTGCATAAAGATAGCGAAAAAATACGGCGTGACTTCGGCGCTTATAAATATCAGCGGTAATCTCTGTTTGATGGGTAAGTGGTATCATCCGCAATACAGGCGTTACGTGCCGTGGGAATTGGGCGTTATCGCTCCGCGTCCGCGCGGCGTTATTTCGGAAACTATGTGCGCTTTAAGCGTGGGAGGCGACAGGACGCTTGTTACCAGCGGAGATTACGAGAGATATTACGTTACTCAAAGCGGCGGTAAAACAGTGTACGTTCCGCATATAGTAAACGGAGTTTCGGGATTTCCGCTCGGCGTTGTGCGCGGCGCAGACGGATTTGAAAATTCCGCCGACCATATAGTTTCGGCCACGATAATTTGCAACGATTCTGCGACGGCCGACGCTTATGCCACCGCCGTATGCCTCATGGACTGCGAGACCGCAGTGCGGTTTTTGGTAGAAAGGAAACTGCACGGCATACTTGTTACCCAAGACGAAAGGATGTGCCTTGTGGGAGTTACCGAAAGCGACGAAAACGGAGACGAATACTTTATCCGTAAAGACGGAGACAATGCGGTAAACGGTTATAAGCGGTATGCAATAGAGGAATATTCCGTTGAATGAAAAGAAGATCGACATAATAAAGAGCAAAAAACAGCCGTTCGCGATAGGCGATATCCTGGTTTTCGCGGCGGTGGTACTGCTTGCGGTAACTCTTGTTCTTACCTTAACGGGTAAAAAAGGCAGCGGAGTGGAGATAATCTGCGACGGCGTGCGTGTGGTGATGCCGCTGGATACTTATTCGGTAAGACAGGTGGGCGGCCACCTTACGGTAGAGATAAAGGACGGCAAATGCAGAGTTACTCAGTCCGATTGCCGCAACCGTACGTGCGTCAATACGGGAGAGATAAGCCGTGTGGGCGAAAGTATCGTGTGCGCTCAAAATAAAATAGCGATAACGGTGATAGGCGACGACGGACTTGCAGGCATTGTGGGCAAAGGATAAAGGAAGCGTTATATAAGTGAATACCAGACGTATAACACGCATAGCTTTGTTTACCGCGGCGGCGCTCATGCTAAATCTTGTGGAGAGCGCATTGCCTCCGTTTTTGCCTTTTGCGCCGGGCGCGAGGATAGGACTGAGCAATCTTGTAACGCTTACCGCGGCCGTGATGCTCGGGTATGTGGACGCGTATCTTATACTCGTATTACGTTGCCTTTTGGGAAGTATATTCGGCGGAAACGTTTCGGCTCTTATTTACAGCGTTCCGGCGGGCGCGGCAAGTCTTACAGTGCAGATACTTTTGTACTCGTTCGCTTTCCGCTTTGTAAGCATCATGGGAATTAGCCTTTTAGGCGCCGTAACGCATAACGCCGTGCAGGTAATTGTCGCAAGCATCATCGTGCGGACCGATCTTACGCTTATGCTTGCGCCCATGCTTATTGCAAGCATAATTGCGGGATTCATTGTGGGAACGGCGGCATTTTTACTTATCAAATATCTGCCGAGAAAAATTTATATATAAATTGCGGAAAAAGGAGGACGAAAGTTTGCAATACGGTTTCAGCGACAGAATGGCGTATATGAACGGCACGGCTACGCGCGAGATATTCAAACTTTTGTCGCGTCCTGAAATAATATCGTTTGCCGGCGGACTTCCGGCGACCGAGGCTTTACCTACCGCCGAGGTGCGGGAAATAGCGTACGAAGTATTGTCGAAGGAAGATTCGTATAAACTGTTGCAATACGGCGCCACAGAAGGTTACGTACCGCTTCTTAAAGCATGCAAGGAGTATATAGGAGAATTCGGAGTCGACGTTTCGGGCCCGGCGGACATGTTGATAATAAGCGGAGGTCAGCAGGGCATAGACCTAATGTGCAAGAGTTTTCTCAACGCCGGAGACACGGTGTTGGTGGAAGACCCCACGTATCTTGCGGCTTTGCAGATATTCAACTCGTACCAGGCGAAAGCGGTGGGCGTAAAGGCTTGTAAAGACGGTATAGACGTTTCCGATCTGGAAGAAAAGATAAAAAAACATAAGCCTAAATTTCTTTACGTCGTGCCCACGTTTTCCAATCCTACGGGTAAGACATACACAGGCGGGAACCGTAAGGATATAGCCGCCGTTACGGCAAAGTACGGGATTCCCGTATTGGAAGATGACCCGTATTCCCGATTGAGGTTTTCGGGAAAAAAGATAGATTCCCTTTATTCTTACGCGTATGAAAAAAACGTAGTTTATATAACTTCGTTCAGCAAAGTGCTTTCGCCGGGATTGAGAGTGGGCGTTGCCGCGGGCGATCCCGAAGTGATACGTAAGATGGCGATATGCAAACAGGGCACGGATCTGCATACCTGCTTACTGTCGCAAGCCGTTACCGCCGAATATCTTGCTCGGGGACTTTTGGCTCCGGCGGTGCAAAACAGTCTTCCTTTGTACCGTGAACGCAAACAGGCCATGGCGGAAGCTATAAAAAAGTATATGCCGGAAGAATTCGAACATACCGACCCGGACGGCGGGTTGTTCGTGTGGGGCGTATTCAAAGGGTGCGGAATAGATACGGAAAAGCTGTTGCCGCATGCCGTTAAGCGCAATGCGGCGTATATACAGGGAAGCGTATTTTACGCAGACGGAAGCGGGCGCAATACTTTAAGGCTTAATTATTCCAATGCTACTCCCGGGAAAATAGACGAAGGCATGAAAGCGTTGGGAATATTTTTCAAAGAAACGATAGCTAAGGAGAAAAAATAATGGCAAAAAAGAATGTTCTCGATACGTTATACGAGCGCGGATTTATAGGGCAGACCGTTTACGAAGACGATATGCGCAAACTGTTGGATAGCGAAAGCGTTCCGTTTTACGTGGGATTCGACCCTACGGCGGACAGCTTGCATATCGGGCATTATATACCCGTGATGGCGATGGCGCACATGCAGCGCGCGGGACACAAACCCATAGCGCTTATCGGCGGCGGCACCGCCATGGTGGGCGATCCGTCGGGTCGCACGGATATGCGTCAAATGATGACTAAGGAAACTATTGCGCACAATGTGGAATGTTTCCGTAAACAACTGTCGCGTTTTGTCACGTTTTCCGGCGACAACGCGGCGATAATGGTCAACAACGCCGATTGGTTGCTGGGACTCAACTATATAGACTTTCTGCGCGAAGTCGGGGCGTACTTTTCGGTCAATAAGATGCTTACCAGCGATTGCTTTAAGACGCGCATGGAAAAAGGACTCAGTTTTTTGGAGTTCAATTACATGCCCATGCAGGCATACGACTTTTTGGTGCTTTACCGTAAATACGGTTGCAAATTGGAAATAGGCGGCAACGACCAATGGAGCAATATTCTGGCGGGCGCCGATTTGATACGCCGCTTCGAGCGCACCGACGCGTACGCAATGACGTTTAAGTTGTTGCTTACCAGCGAAGGAAAGAAGATGGGTAAAACCGCAAAAGGCGCTTTGTGGCTCGACGGCGGCAAGACCGCGCCTTACGAGTTTTATCAGTATTTCCGAAACGTCGAAGACGTTAAAGTAGCCGAATGCATGAAACTTTTAACGTTTATGGAACTTGACGAAATAGAGGATCTTACAAAGCATTGCGACGAGCGTATCAACGAAGCTAAGAAAAGACTTGCGTATGAAGTAACAAAACTCATACACGGCGAAGAAGCGGCAGACGAGGCGGAGAAACAAGCCGCCGCGGCTTTCGGCGGAGCCGCGGAAAATATGCCTTCGGTAAATATTGGCGCGCCCGGCGATGTTCCGGTGGCGGATATCATGACAATGGCGGGAGTAGCCGTTTCCAAATCGGAAGCGCGGCGACTCATCGACGGCGGCGGCGTAAAGATAAACGACGTAAAAGTCGCCGGCGCGACCGATACTCTTGACAAATATACTGATAAAAAGGAATTCGTACTGCACAAAGGGAAAAAAGTCCATTTGCGCGTTTTGTTGAAATGAGCGCGTTCGTAACCGTAAAAAACCATACGTTCGAGTGTGAAATAAACCGTTCCCGTTTTATAGGAATATGTTGCCGGGTGCGCGACGACGACGCGGCAACGCGCGCTTTGACCGATATCCGAAAAACGTACCGCGACTGTACTCATGTATGTTATGCGTACTCTACCGTCGACGGAGCAAGAAGCAGCGATGACGGCGAGCCTTCCGGCACCGCAGGCGTGCCGATAGCCGAGTGCATACGTTCGGCCGGAGTCAAAGAAGTTTTGGTCGCAGTGGTGCGTTATTTCGGCGGGATAAAACTTGGTACGGGCGGATTGTTACGCGCTTATACGGCGGCGGCGTCGGGCGTTATTGCGGGTGCGGCTAAAACGGAAGTATGCGACTGCGATATTTATAAAGTGAGTTACGATTATGCCGTCTGGAAAAAAATAGAGAAAAGGAGCATGCAATCGCTTTATAAAATCGCCGGACTGGAGTATAATAAGACCGTAGACGCGGAATACGCCGTGCGCTCCGGACCCGCGTTTGAAAGCGAACTGACTGCGCTCACCCAGGGAAAAGCCGTCGCCGAATATCTCGGCGTTCGCAGAGTGGAACGCGATATGAACATTTGACAAGGAGACGTGTAATGGAACTTAAGATAATCGAAAGCGCGAATAAAAAAGCGAAACCTTCCGGCGCGTTGGGCTTTGGAAAGTATTTTACCGACCACATGTTCGTAATGGAGTATTCCGACGGAAAGTGGCATGATGCCCGCATACAGCCGTACGCGCCTTTTTCGTTGGATCCTAGCACGGCGGTGTTCCACTATGCGCAGGCGATATTCGAGGGCACAAAGGCTTACAAAAACAAAGCCGGCGAAGTGCGCTTATTCCGTCCGCGCGACAATTTTTTGCGCTTAAACGATTCGGGCGACAGAATATGTATACCGCCTGTGGACGTCGATTTCGTATTGGATTCTCTGCGTAAACTCGTACTTATGGAAAAGGAATGGATACCGTCCGACGAAGGAACGGCTTTATATATCCGTCCCAGCATTATAGCTACCGACAACACGTTGGGCGTGCACGCCGCGCGCAACTACATATTTTTTATTATTTTAAGTCCGGTGGGGGCGTATGATGCGCACGGGCCCGAGCCTGTGGGATTGTATGTCGAGCAAGAGTACGTCCGCGCGTCCAAGGGCGGGACCGGACATCACAAAGTGGCAGGCAATTACGCCGCAAGTCTCAAAGCGGGCGAAAAAGCCGTTAAGATGGGTTACGACCAGGTCATGTGGCTGGATGCAAAAGAACATAAATACGTCGAAGAAGTCGGCTCTATGAATATATTTTTCGTCATCGACGGAAAGGCCGTTACGCCCATGTTGGGAGGAAGTATTCTGCCCGGCGTAACGCGCAGAAGCGTTATAGAATTTTTCAAGAGCGAGGGGATACCGGTCGAGGAACGTCTCGTTCCTATAAAAGAAGTTATAGACGGAATAGTAAGCGGCAAGTGTACCGAGATATTCGGTACCGGCACCGCGGCTGTCATTTCACCGGTGGGCAAGGTATGTTACGGCGGTAAGGATTATGTCGTGGGCGGCGGAAAAATGGGTAAACTCTCAAAACTCGCTTACGACGGTATAACGGGTATTCAAACCGGCCGCGTACCCGACAGATTCGGCTGGGTCGAAAAAATATCGGAAGAATAAAGTGAAGCTCGTCGAGTTTTTTAACGAATCGTTGTATCCGTCCGGCATAAAGTGCATTGTCTGCGGCGGAGAACTGGACCGCGATTACCGTAACTGCGTATGCGGTAAGTGCGAGCTACCTTATAACAAAAGCTATTGCGTCATGTGCGGAAGAGCGGTGGCGGAGCAGAACTTCGTTTGCGACCGGTGTAAAAACGAGGAATACGCCTTTATTAAAGCTCGTTCGAGTTTTGTGTACCGTGACGGCGCGAAAAAACTGGTGCACAGGTTAAAATACGGAAACGCCGCATATCTTGCCGACGGTATGGCGGGATTTATGGCGGATACGTATTTTTCGTCGGACATCACGGCGGATATCGTAACTTGCGTGCCCGTCCATAAAAGCAGATTGCGCGCCCGAGGGTATAACCAGTCGAAACTTCTTGCTGAAAAACTTGCCGATTTAATAAAAAAGCCTTATTGCGACACGCTTGTAAAAACCGTAAAAACCCGTAATCTTACCGGAATGGGCCGAGTCCAACGAGCGGAAACGATAAAAGGATCTTTCGGACTTGAAATGAGCGCGGATATCCGCGGAAAAAGAATTTTGCTTGTCGACGACGTGCTCACTACCGGGGCAACCGCAAACGAATGCGCGCGGGTGCTTGCCGGCGGCGGCGCGGCCGAAGTGGGTGTGATAACTTTCGCATCGCGCGAAGAGCGTCCGCAACTTATATAAACGGATATGCCGCGGCTACCGTTAAAGGAGATCATTGGATATGGAACAAGAGACCAAATGCGTGCAAAGCGGATATTATCCGAAGAACGGCGAGCCGAGAGTTTTGCCGATAGCCATGTCGACTACGTTCAAATATGATTCGACCGAAGAAGTGGGCGACTTGTTCGATCTTAAAAAAGACGGGTTCTTTTATACGCGTCTTTCCAATCCCACCGTTGCGGCTGTGGAAGCCAAGATAAGCGGCCTTGACGGCGGCGTGGGCGCAATGATGACAAGCTCGGGACAAGCCGCGTCGCTTATCGCGATCACCAATCTTGCGTCGGCTGGCGACCATATAGTCGCTTCAAGCGAAATATACGGCGGCACCGTTAATCTTTTTGCGGTTACGCTTAAAAAATTCGGCATAGAGACGACATTTGTAAACGTCAACGATCTTGCCGAACTCGACAAGGCTATCAGAAAAAACACCAAAGCGGTTTTTGCCGAGACGATCGCAAATCCCGCTGTTACCGTAACCGATATAGAGGGCGTGGCGCGTGTCGCGCACTCGCACAAGATACCGCTTATCATGGACAATACTTTCGCCACTCCCGTCATCTGCCGTCCGTTCGAGCACGGAGCCGATATTGCGGTATATTCCACTTCGAAATATCTTGACGGGCACGCGGTGGCGCTGGGCGGAATGATAGTGGACGGAGGCAGATTCGATTACGCGGCGAGCGGCAAGTTCGACGGTCTCGTTTTGCCGGACGAGAGTTACCACGGTATTAGCTATACCGAAAAATTCGGCGCGTCGGCTTTTATAGTAAAAGCGCGCGCCCAGCTTATGCGCGATCTCGGCTCGGCGCCAAGCCCCATGAACGCTTTCCTTCTTAATCTGGGTATGGAAACGCTTCATCTGCGTATGCCCGTACACAGCGATAACGCGCTGGAAGCGGCGCGTCTGTTAAAAAGCAGTAAAGCCGTAAAGTCGGTAAAATATCCGGCGTTGTACGGCGACGATAGTTATGAACTTTGCCGCAAATACTGCAACGGCATGGGCAGCGGTGTAATAACTTTCGATCTCGGCTCGCGTGAAAAGGCGGTAAAATTTATGGACGGTTTAAAGCTGGCGTCTATAGTAGTGCACGTCGCCGACGCCCGCACGTGCGTATTGCACCCGGCGTCAAGCACGCACCGTCAGCTTACCGACAGTCAGCTTAAAGCGGCGGGGATAGGTCCGGGCACCATACGGTTATCGGTGGGAATAGAATCGAAAGTGGATATTATGCGCGACATAGAGAAAGGACTGGGTAGTTTATAGATGACCGACAAAATAATAAAGATATTAAAAAGCGTAAAGGAAGCGACGGGTATAGATACGGCGGCTTATAATCGCGACGGCACGCTGTTATACCGCACGTCCTCCGCTCCGAGCAACGATTTTTCCATTTCGCTCAACGAAAAAGACATCGTACAGCCCAAGGGCGAGCGCGTTACCGTTTTGCCGCTATCCGGAGGAATAACGGCCGTATTGAACGGCACCGGAGAAGAATTCCTCAATTATGCCGCGCTTATACGTACCGCTGTGGAAAGTACGGCTACGCTTCGGGAATTGTCGCTCGAAGAAAAACTTCGGCTTTATCTTATCGGCGAGCTCGACTCCGAACTTTCGCGCGAGCTTGCGTCAAAGTACGGCAAGCCTTTCGACGCGTATGTCTTGACCCTTATTTCCGATACCCCCAACAAGACCGACGAATTGAAAAATTTTTTGGAGGCGGTGAGCGGAGACGGCGATCTTATCGTGCAGTACGACGATAACAGCGTGGCGTTTATCAAAAAATGCGGCGGAGAAGACGAGTACCAGTCCGCGACCGATTTCGCGTTTACCATGTACGACAGCATCAAGGAAGAACTTCGTATCGATTTTGTGATAAACGTGGGCGGGACCGTACATTCATTCGGCGATCTCGGCGCGTATTTTCAGCGTTGCGGGCTTGCGTATTCTTTCGGGCGTATGATGGCCCCAAACGATAAAATTTACTCTTACAAAGAATACATCATGATCAAGATGTTGAGCGATATACCGCTTGAATCGCTTTCCCGATATCTCGACACTTTGCTTGACCGCGACAGCGCCGAAATATTGGAAGATTCCGAACTTATGGGCACGGCGGACGAATTTTTCAAAAATTCGCTTAATATTTCCGAGACCAGCCGCAGTATGTATATGCACCGCAACACTTTGATTTACAGGCTGGACAAAATAGAAAAAGCGACCGGATTGAATCTGCGGCATTTTAACGACGCGCTTGCATTCCGATTGCTTACTGTGCTTGACAAATTGGTAAGAAATAAAAATCGTAAATAAAACGAATAGTTCGTAAAGCGGCTTTATGCAGGCCGCTTTTTATTTTTTCTGCGGCGGGTAACGTTACGCCGTATCGCACTATTTTCTATTGCGGGAGTTAAGAAAATTTTTAGTCAGTTTGCCTAGTATGGCGTCCGAAGCTATTTCGCTTATCGGACCGAGCCCGCGAAGCCCGTGTTGCCGATTGTCCATGGCCATATTCATCACTGTGCCTATATCGGGTTTTTCGCCCTGCGCGAAGCGAAGCAGTGTATTCATTTTTTCTCCGCCCGCGCCCGAGCGCGACATCAACAGCGGAAGAAGCGAACTTATATCCATAAAAATCACCTCCGAATATCACTAATATGTATATGTCGGCATATTTATAATAGTAACGGGAGGAGCGAAAAAAATATGAAACAATTGCACGGTTACGAGGGAAAAAGCAGGAATGCGCAGGCCGAGCGTTTGTACGGCGAGGCAATGCGCAAATACGGAAATATGAGCGAGGACGCGCTCATAGGTCGTCTCGCCGATATGGTGCACGAACAGAAGCGGAACGGCACGTTCGACGAAGTACAGCTTTTGGGATTCATAAATACCATCACTCCGCATCTCAACGCCGAGCAGCGTCAGCGTCTGGAAAGTCTCCTCGGAATGATAGGGGAATAATACATAAAATTCTTAAAATCTGTCGCGGTGTTCGGTTTCGGAGATCTCTTTTACCGCCCGCACAAAGTATTCGGCTTCGCCGTAAGTGTTGTCGCCGTTGAGCGACGCGCGTATTATACCGCTGCTTAAAGTCCCCAAATGACGGTGGATCAGCGGCGCGCAGTGCAATCCGCCTCTTACGGCTATATCGTATTGCGAACTTAATATGTTGCTCGCTTCCATGGAGCCTATGCCGGCTATGTTGAAAGCGATCATTCCGTTATATGTATCTCGCGCGGTATAAATAGTTATGCCGCGCAGTTTGCTTAATTGTTCTAAAACATACGAGCTGAGTTCGCGCATTTTGCGGCGTGATTCCGCGCGCGTAGTCCGGTTGTGCGTAATAGCCGCGTTGAGCGCGGCGACGGCGGGGGTGGGCAGCGTTCCGGATTCCAGAGATTCGGGGAGTTCGGAGGGCTGAAACACGTTTTCCGATTGCGTTCCGGTACCGCCGAATAAAGTGGGGCGGATAGTCGCGTCGCGTCCCAAAGCGAGCATGCCTACGCCTTGAATGCAGTGCAGTCCTTTGTGCGGCGCTACCGCGAGATAATCGATATTCTGTTCTTCTATATCCACGTCGCCGTATCCGACGCTCTGGGCTCCGTCAACCAAAAATTTTATGTTTCTTTTACGGCACAGTTTGCCTATGCCGTCAATGTCGTTTACCGCGCCAGTAACGTTGCTTATATGGTTTACGGCAACAAGATAAGTACGCGGCGTAATGGCGCGTTCTATTGCCGCCGGACTCACTTTTCCGCATTCGTCGGGGGATACCACGCTCACCGAAATGCGTCCCGCGCGTTGCAGTTCGAATAGAGGACGCAATACGCTGTTGTGTTCCATTGCGGTGGTGACGACGTTGCCGCCGCTTATCGCCGTGCCGAGTATGGCTGTGTTTAGCGCCTGAGTGCAGTTAAGCGTGAAAATTATGCGTTCCGGGTCGTGAACGCCTAAAAGCGACGCGGCTTTTTTGCGCGTGGAATATACCAGCATGCCCGCTTTAAGCGATAAGCTGTGTCCGCTTCTGCCGGGATTGGCGCTTAAATGTTTTGCGGCGCTTACCGCCGCGTTTATAACGCATTCCGGCTTTACGCCGCTGGTTGCGGAATTGTCGAAATATATCATGTTTTTCTCCGTTCGCACTTTTTATTTCAGTACAATATAATGTAATATATATATACTTTGCCGGCTGTTGCTTTATAACAATTTTATCGGTACAAAAGGAGAACTTTCGACATGTATTTGTTTGCTTTTCGCAGTAGGACTCAATCTATGCGTTTATATGATTTATTGCGCACGAGCGGAATGCGTTGCGAAATAGTCAATACTCCGCGCGAAGTTTCCGCATCGTGCGGACTCAGCGTGCGCGTCCCGGAGGACGACTCGGAACGCGCCTTTGAGATATGCGACTATTATCACCCGGATACGCTTATAGGAATATTTTATTATGACGGCACGGTTTACCGCCGTTACAGATAAAATTTTGGATTAATTAAAAAAATTGCTACATAAAAACGGAAAAAATTTTCCGTTTTTTGTATATTATTGAAAAAGGTATTGTTAAAGTTCCTTGTAGGTGTTATAATGACTTTGTAAGATAGATTCGGTTTCATCTGTGCCAAACGTAATGAAAATTAAAAAACACAACTTTTATGTTTGAAAATACTCTTATATTAAAGAATGAGTAGAAAAATATTTTGGGTGGGGTGGAAAAATGAAAATGAGAAAGATTTCGACGGTAGTCATAAGCATAATTTTAAATTTTTTGATGTTGGTTGCATGCGATTATGATTGACAGGTCTGTGAAAGGAAGAATTGATAGTGACGATTTTTACTATGCAGTTCGTGAAGATGAATATGATAGCCCTAATAAGGATACTGTATCAAAATATATAAGGATATATGGTTTAACCGATATAGGACAAACAAAGGATATTATAATAATTCCGCAACAAATAAACGGAGTCGATGTAACTCAGATTACTTTTTATGATTATGTATAATTATGATAACGCTGAAAATAACGGATATTACCGGATAGACGATTACGAGTACGGAAGCAAAATAGAATTGATACCGCAAGAGCCTAAGCGCAACGGATATACGTTCGTCGGCTGGTATAAGGAGCCGGAAT
>CATKCE010000032.1 GCA_949744905.1 uncultured bacterium | reverse complement strand
CCGGACCCGCGGGAGCTACCGGCGCTACGGGGGCCACGGGAGCCACCGGTGCAGTCGGTCCCACGGGACCCACTGGACCCGTCGGACCTGCGGGCGCTACCGGCGCTACGGGTGCCACGGGCGCTACGGGTGAAATAGGACCCACCGGACCTACCGGTCCTGTCGGACCTGCGGGAGCTACGGGTGCCACGGGCGCTACCGGAGCGGTCGGACCTATAGGACCCACCGGACCCACGGGCCCTGCCGGACCTGCGGGAGCTACGGGTGCCACAGGCGCTGCCGGCGCAGTAGGACCTACCGGTCCCACCGGTCCTGCGGCTACTATAACGCCGGCTGCCGCGGTTGCTGACGTTGAGGGTACTCCTACGCCCGAAGAAGTGGGCGCTACGCTCAACGCGTTGCTTGCTTCGCTCCGTGCGGCGGGATTCCTGGCGACCTGATCCGCGCAAAAAATATCCCAACACAAAAAAAGAGTTTCCGAGCGCACGCGGAAACTCTTTTTTGTGTGCGGTGTAAACGGTTTATCGGTCGGCGTCAGTTTGCGCCTATGTTTTGCGCGGATATAAATATCCGCAAATTGTTTTGTATCCTTTCGTCGTCGCCGAAAGACAGCGCGAGACGCGCCTGAGCTTCGGCTTTTGCATACTGTCCGAATTGATAATAAGCTATGCCGAGCAGATCGTGCAGCGCGGCGCCCCATGCGTCCGGCTCGGTTATGTAAGACAATTTTCGTTGGGTGATACGCAGTCCCGCGTTTGCGGCGTAAAGCACGCCGGCGTAATCCTGCGAGTCGTAAAACGCCCGCGCGAGTCGAAGATACGGTTCGCGCGTGTCGGGAGCTTCGGCAACCGCGCGCATCGCCCATAACACGGCTTGATTATTGTCGCCCTTGCGCGAAAAGCACAACGAGATATACCGCATTGAGGCTGCGCGCTCGTCCGCCCATGTGGCAGACGGCAACGACAGATGCCTTTTTAACTGGGCGACGGCTTTATCGTATTGTCCCGCAAACATGTATTCTCGTCCCAGGTAATGGGCGGTGCGGTCGTCGTCGGGCGATTCGGAAGCGGCTATTTCCAAAAGCGGGAGATAACTCGACCGCGATTTGGTATCGTCAGGGTAATGCGTGACCTGCATGCCGTAAGCGTAAGCCGGACGTTTTTCGCCGCGCGCAGGTATCGGCACTTCGTGTACGGCTCCGCGCCACTTCCAGCCTTTGCCGTGGACTTTTTCCGACCAGAACACCACTCCGTCGCTGCCGTCGGGATTTTTGCTCCATACGTATCGGTATAAAAACTGGTTGGCGTTCGGCGCGGCTGCTACGGCTTTTTCAAGGTTTTTGCGCCATTCCGGCTCGGCTACTTCGTCGAGGTCGAGACAAAAGTACAGATCGCCGTCGTCCGGAACGAGTTCGAGACTGCGGTTGCGCGCCGTGTCGAATCGGAAGGGTGTGAATTTTTCTACGTTTACGGTGGCGCCCTCTTTACGCAGCAACTTTACGGTGTCGTCCTCAGAGCCTGTGTCCAGTACGAACACGCCGTCGGCGTCACGCACCGAATCCATAAATCTTTTTACGAACTTACTTTCGTTTTTACATATCGCATATACGTAAATTTTCATACACTATTATATGTCGCGCCGCGGTCCGGGTTGACAAAAAGCCGCGTATTATTTATAATTGCAATATGATAGACACCATACTTTTCGATTTGGACGGAACTCTTCTCGATACTCTCGAGGACTTGCGCGACAGTACGAATCACGCTTTGGCGGCGTTCGGCTATCCGTGCCGTACTTTGGACGAAGTGCGCGGATTTGTGGGCGAGGGAGTAAGACTTCTTATACGGCGGGCGTTGCCGCCATACGCCGAAGACAAGACCGACGAAGTTCTTGCCGTTTTTGAAAAACATTACGATAAAAACAAAGAAAATAAAACGCGTCCTTACGAGGGAATAGCGGAGATGCTCGACAAAGCGTGTTCCCGCTATAAAACCGCTATAGTTTCCAACAAGTACGAAAAAGCCGTTGCGGATCTGCGCGACAAGTTGTTCCCGCAGGTGCGGCTTGCCGTGGGCGAAGGCGGAGGCAGACGTAAAAAACCGGCGCCCGACATGACGGATTATGCGCTGGCGACTCTCGGCAGTAAAAAAGAAAACGCCGTCTACGTGGGAGACAGCGATATTGATGTGCTTACGGCGCGTAGCGGCGGATTACCGATCATTGCGGTAAGCTGGGGATTCAGGCCGCGCGCTCTGCTCGAACAAATGGGGGCGGATGTGATAATCGATTCGCCGCGGGAACTTTTGCCTGCAATAAAAAAATTTGAAGCGACAAACTTTTAATAATCTTTTCTACCGCATATAATATCAATGCTTACGTCGAAAAAGTCCGCGATCTTCCAACATTCCATTATGCTCGGTATGTTTACGCCCTGTTCCCATCGCGACAGATTCGCCTGGCTGGTATAAAGTTTTTTTGCCAGTTGTCTTTGCGACAGCCCTTTTTCTTTGCGCAGCTCGGAAATAGAATTGTTTTTGAAACTTACTTCCATAGACTCATAATATACAAAAATGTATCATATTACTTGACAGATACATATTTGTATCATATAATTATGCCATAACTATATGAGGAGGAATCTATGGATAACAATAACATCGCGCGGTTTTTGCTTACGTTTTTCTTGGGGTGGATAGGCAGCATAGTGATCAACCACACGTCGTTAAAGCCGGAGGGTTATACGTCGAGAACATTGGCTTACTTTTTCTTGACGATAATCACGTTCGGTATTTACGGGCTGGTTGCTTCGATCTGCAACTGTATGTTCGATCCCAATAAGCCGAAGAATATCGGTTACAAGAAAGACTGAGAGAACTGATATCGAGAAAAACGACACACCGCATTTACGCTTTACGGCGTTTACGCGGTGTGTTTTTTTGCGGGTGAAAAATGCGTAAAACAAACCGGCGCCGTTAACCGTAGTTCCCATAGGGAATTTTAGTAAGACGCAAATAAAAGAGAATTGGGCATAGCGTAAAGCTGAGCCTTTTCTGTTCTTTTTTCGTGGGCGAAGTTGGCTACTCGTAGCCCAGTGAGATATAGATATGTTTTACATATCCCGCAAAATTCAATGGTTGTGTTCTTTCATTTTGTGTGATATACTGTGATTACGATAAACAGTAATTTACAAGTGAGGCGAGAAATTATGAACACCGAAATTCAGGTTGCTATTGATAAATTTAAAGAGGTAAAAGATATATTAAAAAAAT
>CATKCE010000031.1 GCA_949744905.1 uncultured bacterium | reverse complement strand
ATCTGCGATTGTGGCTGTGCGGCGAAAAAAGTGTGGTCTCGTAATCTCCGAGATGGCACAGCCCGTACGCCGAAAATTCACTGCCGCCCATAGCTTTTATAAGCCGCGACACCTCTCGCGCGCCGCGCGCCATAAGAGGACCTTTGAGCGTAACGTAGTTAAGTCCGTCGAGCACGCCCGCGACAATTCCCATTATATTCTTTGTGGCGGCCCCCACCTCGGTGCCTATTATGTCGTTTCCGTAATAAAAGCGTATAAGGTCGCTCTTAAACGTATCAGCCAAAAACTTTGTGAGTTCGGGCGAATATGAATCTATTACCATACAGTTGGGAACATTTTTGGTAAATTCCTGAATATGACCGGGCCCCGCCCAAACGGCTATGTTCTCCTTGGGGATACCGCTCTCTATCGCCACTTCGCTGAGACGTTTACCGGTGTTTTCCTCAATGCCTTTCATACAGAGGACGAACTTTTTGCCGCGTATGTCGCGCTCGGCGATACGCGACGCAAAGCCGCGCAAACCCTGGCTGGAGATACTTATTATGACCGTCTCGGCATGGTCGAGCGCTTCGTCGAGATCGCACGTGACTTTTATGCGGTCGTCGAACCGCACGTATTCGTTGCGTCCGGTATTTTTAAGTATCTGGTAGCTGTAATCGTTTTCGGGACCGAAACTGTAAACGTCGTTGCCGATACGGTTATTATACCAGGCGAGAAACGATCCCCATCTTCCGCAACCGAGCACCGAAACTTTCATACATATCCTCCCTATTTCAATACTTTGGCGACGCTTGACCTGCCGTCAGATTTTGGGACTGTAGTTGGGACTTTCTTTGGTGATCGCTATGTCGTGCGGATGGCTCTCCACAAGCGAAGCCCCGGTTATCTTTACAAAACGCGCCTTGGTGCGCAAGCTCTCTATATCCGGCTGACCGCAGTATCCCATGCCGGAACGAAGTCCGCCCATAAGCTGGAACACTATGTCGCTGAGGTGTCCGCGGTAAGGCACTCTGCCTTCTACGCCCTCGGGCACGAGTTTAGCCGCCGCCGCTCCGTCCTGGAAGTAACGGTCTTTACTGCCGAGAGCCATAGCTCCCAAACTGCCCATGCCGCGATACGTCTTAAAATTGCGGCCCTGGTATATTTCGAGTTCGCCGGGACTTTCGGCTGTGCCCGCAAACAGACTTCCGATCATTACGGCGTTTGCGCCCGCGGCTATAGCCTTTGTGATATCGCCGCTGTACTTGACTCCGCCGTCGGCAATTATCTTTTTGCCGTGCTTGTCGGCGGCTTCCGAGCAGTCCATTATCGCGGTGACCTGCGGCACTCCGATACCGGCGACTATTCTTGTCGTGCAGATAGAACCCGGCCCTATGCCCACTTTTACTACGTCAGCGCCGCGTTTGAAAAGCGCGTCCGCAGCCTCGGCGGTGGCGACGTTGCCGGCAACAAGGCATATCCCGGGAAATTTGTTCTTTACTTTTTCCACCGAATCCATTATATGGCTGTTGTGTCCGTGCGCGGAATCGAGGACTATGCAGTCCACCTTTGCGTCCACCAACGCACCGGCTCTGTCAAGGCAGTCTTTACCGCCGGAAATAGCCGCGCCCACAAGAAGCCTGCCGTTTTCGTCTTTTGCCGAATTGGGATATTGTATAGCCTTTTCTATATCTTTTATTGTGATAAGCCCTTTGAGGATCCCGTTTTTATCCACTATGGGCAATTTTTCGATACGGTGTTTGCCGAGTATCTTTTGCGCTTCCGCCAAAGTGGTGCCAACCGGAGCGGTGACCAGATTATCCTTGGTCATTATATTTTTTATCGGTTGCGAATAGTCGGTCTCGAAGCGAAGGTCGCGGTTGGTGAGTATTCCCACGAGTTTGCCTTTGCTGGTAATGGGAACGCCGGAAATGCGGTACTTGTTCATCAGCGCCAAAGCGTCGGAAACAAGATTGTCGGGCTCGAGAAAGAAAGGATCGGTGATGACTCCGTGTTCGCTGCGCTTAACGCGGTCTATCTGCTCCGCCTGGGCGTCTATCGGCATATTTTTATGTACGATACCCATACCGCCCTCGCGCGCTATCGCAATCGCGAGCCGCGATTCGGTAACGGTATCCATAGCCGCGCTTAAAAGAGGGATATTAAGAGTAATTTTGTCTGTAAGTTTTGTGCCGAGGTTTACTTCGCCCGGCAGTACGTGCGATTCCGCAGGTATAAGCAGCACGTCGTCAAACGTAAGACCTTCTTTAACGATCCTGTCCATTTTATTTCTCCTTAAAAATCTTTTGCTTTGAAATCATCCGCGCGGCGGCAATTAAGCGTGGGCACGGAAAAAGTCGAGATAATCGTACAGCAAGCCGTCGCGGTACCAGTCCTTCATATCTCCGCTGCTTACAAATGTGTCGCCCGAATGTATGCGGACGTTGTACACCTGCAAATTTGCTTCCCACTTGTACGACGCATTGCGTATATCGTCTCTGAACTCGGAATCGAAATACAGATTGTGCGCTTGCAAGACCGCGGTCATATTATTCATTGAATACGCAAAGTCGGAGAGCGATTTAAGATAATAAGTTATTTTAAGATGCTCGTTATGGTCGCGGTCGCCGAATATATTATGCTTGGTCGCGTTAGCTTTTATATAATCCACAAAATCGGTGTAATGCGCCGTGACGGTATTGTACAACTCTTTGAACTTTCCGTCGCCGACGCGGTTTCCGGCGTTATCGTAATCGTTACCGTCGTACACAAACAAATCGAAAGGTTTGCCTACGCCGTACAGTTTTCCGTCATCGGGGATTATATCGCTTGTCAGCATTCCGTCCGGACGGCTTTCGGCAAGCGCTTTGTACCCGAGCGCTTCGATCTCGGAATTGATGTAAGCCGAAAGCTGCGCCAAAAACAAAAAGTAATCGTCGGCGCGTTCGGCGGTAACGCTCCACCCCTCTTGATTCCACAAAGTTGTCGCCTCTTGCGCACGACGCACAAGACGGCTTTCTTCGCCGGTGATGAGCCACGACTTAAAGCGAGCGATCTCAAGCTTGTCCGTAAAACTGTAAACGTACGGACGGAGAGCGGGCAAAGAATTTTTAAGGCTGTACTCGTCTATCTTTACCGTACGCTCGAAAAGCGAATCGATCGCGTTGTTGCACATAAGATATCTTGTGATGTATTCGTCCGCTTTTTTGGCGTAATATCCCGCGCTCTCGCTGTTATAGCCGTCGGACGACGCGGCGTCGTCCATAAAGTAAACGGAATTATTAACCGCGCAGTACAACGCGTCGGCATACTTTCCGAAAGGAGCCGGAAAAACATTGTTATCTATATCCACCTCGTCCGCGTTGCGCGACATGTACCGCTCGGCGTTTACAAGAGCCATATACTTTAAGTCGAGTGCGGAATACATACGCATGGCCGTATACGGAAAAAACGAAACGAAACAGCCGAAGAGCAACACGACGACGGCAACCGTCATAAAAGCCGTGCGCAAACCGAGAGCTATGATATTCACTTGAACGGGCCGTTCTTCCCTGACCGGATCGGGCTCGTTTGACAACGAAACCGTTTTATCGGACTCGTCGGCGGTAGCCGAAAAGCCGCGGTCCCCGGACCCGGCTTCGTTTTGCAAATCATTACTTTGGTCGTAGATCGTCAAAAGGGCAATACCTCTACTCGTATTACCCTTGATTATACCACAATTATTATTTTTTGCAAATTATTTTAAGGTCTTTTGTTGGCGCAAGTTCGATTTTTTTTATTTTCAAACCCTTACGGCGCCTACCGCTCCCGTATCGCCGCGCAAAAGCACAGCCACGGTAGCCTTGTCTTTGCCCACAAACGCCACGTACCAAAAAAATCCGCCGCTGCCGTCTATGGGATTTTCCATAAGCCGCACGTATATCTCGCAATCGGGTTTGCGCCGCGAACCGAATTTTTTGAGTTCGTTCTTCATCTTATCGAGCGCAATGGTAAGCGCCTTTTCCGCCGATATAAGTTCGCCCGTAACTATATTCTTCATTTCAAACGTTTGCTCCGACGCGCCGGTCACAGTAAGCGTAAAAGATCCGCGCGCCGCCGCCGGGATATCCACCGACAAAGACTGTGCAAACGGATGGGGCAACAAGTCCCCTTCGTACGCGTTGCCGTCTATCTCCGCGCGGTATCTGTAATGCTCCGCCGCCGAAAAAGAAACGGGCGTTACGGTAACTATCGTGAAATCGCATTTCCCCCGGCTTACGCCGTCCAATTCGTAAGGGTCCTCGCGTCTTCCGGAAATCGCGGTGACTTTGTATTCCGCATTTTCGGCGGCAAACAGATTTTCGCGCAGTTCCGATATCCTGTCGGCATATTTTTCCAGATTGCCCTCGCCGCAACCGGTAAAAAGCAACGCGACAAAAATCGCCGCAATCATCATCATGACTACTTTTTTAAGCCTGTTCATATAAAAATACCCCGTACATACAACCTAAGTTATATATACGCGGCACTTTGTCTGCTTATTACGTTTTATACGACATATTTCGACTTTCTCGTCAAAGACATTCTAAAATACTACGTTGCGTCGCGCTCTTCCATGAGCGATTTTACTTTCATGAGTCTCGTCAGGTTGCCGCGTTCGTTTTCGTCCAGCTTCATGAGTATATACTTTATCGTCTCGTTGAGTTGCGGTATCATTACGTATTCGAGCGCGTTTACACGGCGGCGGTTTTTTTCGATTTCGTCGGCAAGCATGTTGCACGTCTTTTCCACCTCGGCAAGACGCAACAGTTTTTCGGTAAGTCCGGAAAGTTTTACCACCGCGGTATCAAGGTCGGACGACGTCCCCGCAAAAGCATACGGCAATAAGTCCTCGGGCGCGGGCATATTTATATTTACGTCCGGTACGTCTACTCCCATTATGTTTTTGGTGCCGGTCTCTATGGAAACGCGCACTTTGGGCATGGATAAGACCTGCTCTATATCCTCCGACGACGCTACCGCGCGCGCCAACATAAAACTGCGAAGCGCTTCTTTCACCTCGCCTTCAATCTCCTCGCGCAGCGATTTGTTAAGACGTATAAGTTCCATGAAACGGCGCACCATCTCGTCGGACTTGTCTTTTAACAGTTTGTGCCCGCGCGTTGCGGTTTTAAGGCGGGTCTTTAACCGCCGCAATTCCATGCGCGTGGGATTTACCGTAAGCCTCGCCATATTTTACCGCTCCCGGACAGGCAAATACTTCTCGATGTATTCGTCTTTTATACGCTTTAATTCGCTCTTGGGCAAAATCGACAACAGTTCCCACCCTATCGTAAGAGTTTCCTCTATACTGCGGTTGCAGTCGAATCCCTGGGAAATATATCTGCGCTCGAATTCTTCGGCGAACTTCGCGTACTTTTTATCCGTGTCGGAAAGTGCGGCATCGCCCAATATTGCGCTCAATTCTTTTGCCTCTTTGCCCCTCGCATACGCCGCAAACAACTGGTTCATAGTATCGGCGTGGTCTTCGCGCGTCTTTCCTTTGCCTATGCCTTTGTCTTTAAGGCGGCTTAATGACGGCAACACGTCTATGGGCGGGTTGAATCCCTTTTTATAAAGTTCGCGCGAGAGGATTATCTGCCCCTCGGTGATGTATCCTGTAAGGTCGGGTATGGGATGCGTCTTGTCGTCCTCCGGCATAGTGAGAATGGGTATCTGCGTTATAGAGCCCTCTTTGCCCCTTATTTTGCCGGCGCGCTCGTAAATGGACGCAAGGTCGGTGTAAAGATATCCGGGATAACCTCTGCGACCCGGAACCTCTTTACGCGCCGCGCTGACTTCGCGCATAGCTTCGGCGTAATTGGTTATATCCGTCATTATTACAAGCACGTGCATGCCGAGGTCAAACGCAAGATACTCCGCCGCCGACAAAGCCATGCGCGGCGTCGAAATGCGCTCTATTGCGGGATCGTTGGCAAGATTCATAAAAAGCACCGTGCGGTCTATCGCGCCTGTCCTGCGGAAATCGGAAACAAAGAAATCGGCTTCCTCGTAAGTTATTCCGATAGCCGCGAATACCACGGCGAACTTGCTGTCGCCGCCCAAAACCTTAGCCTGGCGCGCTATCTGCGCCGCAAGATTCGCATGAGGAAGTCCGCTTACCGAAAACACCGGCAACTTTTGTCCTCGCACCAACGTATTGAGTCCGTCTATAGCCGAAACGCCGGTCTGGATAAACTCGTCGGGATAATCGCGCGCCGCGGGGTTTATAGGACTGCCGTTTATATCCATGCTCTTTTCGGGTATGATATCCGGTCCGCCGTCTTTGGGATTGCCCATGCCGTCGAATACGCGCCCGAGCATATCGGGTGAAACTTTAAGTTCGATGCTCTTGCCGAGAAAGCGCGCCTTTGCCGACGATATCTTCAAGCCTTGGCTTGCCTCGAAAAGCTGCACGAGAGCACGGTCGCGGTTTATCTCCAACACCTTCCCCCGTCTTATTTCGCCGTTAGATTGCTCGATCTCGACCAGCTCGTTGTACTTTACGTTTTCCACGTTTTCGACAAGCATCAAAGGTCCCACGACCTCTTTTATGGTACGGTATTCTTTCTGCATTTTTGTGTTCCTTTATAGATTTCCTCGACCGCGCTATGATCCGAGATCCGTAAACGGAAGTCGGAAAACAAGCGTATTCGGAGCTTGCTCCTATTGTTAAATATATATTCCATCCGGCGGCAAATGCGCCGTATACCGTTAATAGGAAATGAATATATACACGTTAAAGCGTTTTATCAAAAACCGTCGGAAGATTTCAACTCGCCGAGTTGCGTCTTCATTTGGGAGGCGATGTCGTCGAATACCGAAATATCGCTTTCCGGCACATACTTACTGCGTCCTATCCTCTCCCGCGCAGGTATGGAAAGTATCTCGTCTACCGACGCAGATCTTTCCAACGCGTCCGTGCTCGACCTGTAACAGTCGATGACGAGTTTGAGCATTTTGTACTGCTTTGCCATGGAAGAATACGTATCCACTTCGTGGAACGCGTTTTGATGCAGATAGTCTTCGCGTATAGACTTAGCGGTTTCCATAGTAAGGCGGTCGCGCGGACTCAACGCATCCATTCCCACAAGGCGGACTATTTCGTCGAGTTGCGCTTCTTCCTGCAAAATACGCATTGCCGCCGCTCTGTAAGAATTGTAGTCCGCGGCAATGTTGTCCGAGTACCACTGCGAAAGACGGTCGCTGTACAACGAATAACTCGCGAGCCAATCTATCGCGGGGAAATGGCGTTTCGACGCGAGCGACGCGCTGAGCCCCCAAAATACTTTTACTATGCGCAACGTCGCCTGGCTCACCGGCTCGGACATGTCGCCTCCCGGAGGAGACACCGCGCCTATCGCCGTGACCGAACCCACTCTGTCGTCGCTGCCCAAAAGTTTCACAATACCGGCGCGCTCATAAAACTCGGCAAGCCGACTGCCGAGATATGCGGGATAACCCTCCTCGCCAGGCATTTCCTCAAGGCGTCCGCTCATTTCGCGGAGCGCTTCCGCCCAGCGCGAAGTGGAGTCCGCCATTATGGCTACGTTGTATCCCATATCGCGGAAATATTCCGCAATGGTTATTCCCGTGTATATGCTCGCTTCACGCGCGGCGACGGGCATATCCGAAGTATTGGCTATGAGCACGGTGCGCTTCATAAGCGGCTGTCCGGTCTTGGGGTCGGTAAGATGAGGGAACTCGTTAAGAACGTCGGTCATCTCGTTGCCGCGTTCGCCGCATCCAACGTACACTATTATGTCCGCGTCCGCCCACTTTGCAAGCTGATGCTGGACTACGGTCTTGCCGCTGCCGAAAGGTCCCGGCACCGCGGCGACTCCGCCCTTCGCTATGGGGAAAAGCGTATCTATGACGCGTTGTCCCGTTACCATAGGCTCGGAAGGCGACATCTTTTCGGCGTAAGGTCTGCCTTTGCGCACCGGCCATTTTTGAAGCATGGTGATAAAATGACTGTTGCCGTCTTTGTCTTCCACCGCGGCGACTATGTCGTCCACGGTTTTTTCGCCGTCGTAAACGGCGGTTAGTTTTCCCTCGACGCCCGCAGGTATCATGATGCGATGTTCTATAACTTCGTTTTCGCGCACGGTGCCTATTATATCGCCGCCGGTAACTTTATCGCCGACTTTTTTCACCGGAACGAAATCCCATTTTTTACGGTGGTTTAGCGCGCTTACCTCTATGCCCCTGCCTATGCGTTCGCCGCTCTTTTTAACGAGCTGATTCAACGGGCGCTGTATTCCGTCGTATATTCCCTCTATCAGTCCGGGTCCGAGCTCCACCGACAGCGGAGCGTTCGTAGAGACCACTTCTTCGCCGGGACCGAGCATGCTCGTTTCCTCGTACACCTGTATGGACGCGCGGTCTCCGCGAAGTTCTATGACCTCGCCGATAAGCTTTTCTCCGCTGACGCGCACCACGTCGTACATTTTTACGTCCTGCATGCCCTCCGCAACTATCAACGGACCGGATATTTTTACGATTCTACCTTTCATAATGAGCACCTCGTCACTGTATCAGTCGCCGAACAGAATGTCGGCGCCTATCGCCTTTTCAACGTCTTTGCGTATACCGCGCATCCCGAAGCCGTTGCTCCCGTTGCCCGCGGGGATGGGTATGACCGCGGGATAAGCGCGCGTTTTAAGTTTATCTATCGTATCGGATATCTGCTCGGCAAGATCCTCGGTAATGAATATCACCGCATAATCGTCTTTCAGCTTTTTAACGAGATCGTTGGTCTCGAACTGACCGGACGGACTGAACGTTTCCGCTCCCACCGCTTTGAACGCGAGCACGCTGTCTTTGTCGCCTATAACGGCTATTTTACCGCTCTTTGCCATGTTTACTCCAATATGCCGCGCAATCTCGGCAGTATCTCGTCGCGCGCGCCGTTTTTAAGACACGTGAGTATAAGTTTTACGGTCCTGTATTCGGCAAGCTGCGCCATATAATATCCAACAAACGGCGACAGCGACGTCATGTCGTCCGATCCGTTCTCCCACATCCCGGCAAGCATGGCTTCGGCCTTTGCCTCGAATTCGGGAATACTTATTTCAGCGTCGGCGTCGACAAAGTCGTATTTTGTGTCGCGTATCGGTTTTGCCGGAGAATCCGATGAATATATCGCGACAACGTCTTCCGCAGGAACATCGCCCCCCTCTATTATCAACGGGAGCAAAGACGTTTCGTCCATCTTAAGCGCGCGGGCGCGCAATGCCGAAGCTATGTTAAGGATATCTATTTCGCTTTTTACGTATTCGCTCAAAGTCTTGCTTTTAGACTTTTTCGCGCAGAAAACGTCGTCTATATAACGGGCGCGCGTAAGGCATGCGTCTATCGCTTTCGGATCGGGCTCGGAGTCGGCGAACTTAGCGTCCAACTCTGTAAGCGCGTCCGCCATGGGTTGCGGCAACGCCGAATAATCACCCTTTTCTATGCCCCGCTTTATCACGTCGTCGTCCATTTTATATACCGCAGCGGCGTTTTCTTTTCCGCTAACGCGCTCTTTGTAATAAGCTTTCGCGTTTCCGTATAAAAAACGATTTGTCAGCACGCGCGACAGATATTCGTCGGGAGAAGCGTCGAGCGCGTATTTTATAAGTTCAGCCGTCTCCGCCGATATGAACGCGTCTATATCTCCGTTGCCGGCGCTTCCGCCGTAACCGTAATCGCAAAGCATTTTGACGGCGTCGGAAAAGTCGGCGTCTATAAGTCTGCGCAGCTTTTCGCGGTCTAAAAGTTTACCTTCGTTATACTTGGCGACCGCATTGGCGTATATCCTTGTCACCATATCAGCTACGTTCCTTAAATAAACGCTTTGCCACGTCCGAAAGATATTTTTCGCGGAGCGACGCCATAAGCGTTTCCAGCGTAAGATTTTTATCGCTTATTTTGCCGGAAAGTATTATACCACCCTTACCGCGGTGGCGCTCGTCGGACAAAGCGATACGCTTTCCGGTCTTTGCGCAAAGCGAATCCAACCAATCTTCGCGCAAACGTTTTTCGTCTCGTTCAGCGATAATCACGCGGTCGCCGTCGTCGGCGTACTGTTCTATAAATCCGCCTATAAACTCGCGGTAAATATGGTCGGTCATATTAAGTATCTTGCGCGTCGCTTCCTCGAACGCGGCGTCTATCAACTGCTGTTTTGCCGCAAGCATAGTTTTGCGCGCGTCCAACGACGAGAGCGTAGCTCTGCGCGAGAGCACCGCTTCCGCAGCCTCGTGGGCTTCCGCAAGCGCTTCTTCTCTCTTTTTGTTCTCCTCGCGTCCGGCGCGTTCCAAAGCCTCGGCGCGTTCGGTTTGAGCGTCGGATATAAGCGCCTGCGCCGCCGAATTCGCTTTTTCAATTATATCGGCTATTATCGCCTCTCTGCCGTCCATTTTCACCTCTCGGATATAGCGTGTCGGTTTTTTATCTTACAGCGACATCACGCCGATGAAAGAAATGATAAATGCGAATATCGCGAATATCTCTACCAGAACCGCCATAGTCATGGCTTTGCCCATTTGCTTGTCTTGCTTGCCGACAAGGTTTATGCCGCCCACGGCTACCGCGCCCTGCATTATAGCCGAGCCGAGTCCCACAAAGGCGATGGGCAGACACAATGCGAAGTACGAAAGTCCTTCCGCAACCGTCAAAGCCGCGGTAGTACCCAAAACTCCGGTCTGGATAAATACCATAAATCCTATAACAAAGCCGTAAAGTCCTTGGGTCGCCGGCAACAGTTGCAACAAAAGCACGCTGCCGAACTTTGAGGGATCTTTACTCAAAAGCCCCGCGGACGCCTGTCCCGCGCGTCCGACGCCTATTGCCGAGCCTATGCCCGATACGATAACGGCGAGCGCCGCGCCGAGTATGGCGTAAAAATTGCCCCAATTCATTTTTGTGTTTCTCCTTTTTGAGAGTTTTATGGTTGACCTTTATAATAAGGGTTGACCCGATGTTGTTATGCGTTAAACGTTATTACGCAAAACGCACGTACTTGGTACGACTGCCGAGCGGCGCGAACAACCGCCCGCCGCCGTCGTAAAACTTGCCGTAAAACTCCAAGAATTGCAAGCGCGCATCGTGCACATACGCGCTCAACACGCCGAGCGCGAGATTGAAAACGTGCAACACGCTAAGCACGATGACGCCGATAACGTATCCGACGCCCGGTATGCCCATAATGATGTTGCCGAGCTGATTGAACGCCAAGCCTATGGCACAGCTCGCAAGGCACAAACCGAAAAGTCGGCAATACGATAAAACATCCGATAAGATATTTATTAGCCCGTACAAGCCTTTAAACCCGCCTACGACCTTGCCGAAAATGTTTTTGCTTTTGCGCCCGCCGAATATGAGTATGAGCGCAACGCCCGTAAGCGCGAGCACGACCGCAACCGTCGTGAGCCATGCCGGCGGAGCAAAGCCGACTTCTATCCCGAGCATAGGCGCAAGCGACGGCAACATGCCGACGGCAAGGAACGCGAGCGCAACGAACAGAAGTATGATCGATCCGCAGTCGAATATAGCCGAAAACGGCTTACCGTCCTT
>CATKCE010000030.1 GCA_949744905.1 uncultured bacterium | reverse complement strand
TTTACCCGCCTCGATATTACAGTACACCCTTGTTATACATACGGGCATAGAGGGGTCGCCGCCGGCAAAATCGTCGTAAGCATATTTTAACACTCCCAAAGCCTGATTTACCGAACCGCTGCCGCACACGCCGAAATCTTGCTCTACGTTACAGTCAAGAATATCTTCGCCCGTCTTTTTATATATCTCGAACGTAGTTGTTTTTGTTATGCCGCCTTCGGAATAACTTACGGTGATAGTATTAGTCTGCTTGTTATCCTCGAAATTCGCAAATTCCGACGACAGCGAGTATTGACTGTATTGCAAAATTTCAAATATTCCGCCGTAATAGTCCGCTTTTACCGTTAAGCCCTCTATCAATAAACGCTCGCGGTCGTTATACGACAATTTGTCGGGAAGTTGTGTAATAACTATACGTTCGAGTTTTTTCACCACTTGCACGGTAATGTTTTGCTTTGCAATAACACCGTTTTCGTCGTACGTTACCTCTATTTTCATTTCGCCCAAAACATTGAATACCGCGGGTTTATAACTAAGCCCGCTCTTTAATACTTCGACTGTGCCTATATCGTAATGCGCGGTCACGGTAAAATCGTCGGGCGATATTTCCATACCGTAACAGTAGCTCTGGAAATTCGACGTCACAGTTATGTATAACAGCTTTCTCGGCTCCACTTTTACGGCTACTTCCGCGGTCTCGGTTCTGCCGTAACTTGTGTAAGCCACTGTTACGTGCGTAACTCCCAACGTTAACACCGACGGAACACATGTATATCCGCTTACGACTTCCGCCACCGAGCCGTCGGTGTAATACGCAAGTACTTTCATGCCTGCGGCGTCGAATCTTTGGTTTTCGTAGTATGTAGTCTTATAAGGCGGCGTTTCTATTTCTATCCGTTCCAACGTCTTCTCGCCGGATCCGGTCAGCTTGTCGAATTCGCGTAAAAAAGTCAGGTATGCGCCCTCTGCCGTAGTTGCGCCGCTTAAAACGCCGTCTACGGCTTCGTCGAGTTTTTCGGTTATCGCATCGGTATTTTTGCCGTAATAAATAACGGGCATATCCCTGCCGAGTTCCGCCAAAAACTGCATTACGCGGCTACCGTCGAAACAACCGTCGTTGTCCACTTCGCCCATAGCGTCTATCGCGTCGTTTTTTACGGGAACTACGTCGTAATCGGCGGCGAATTTTACCGCGCACTCCGGCGAGCAAAACTGCGCCAATATTTCCGTTATATACGACCTGTCCGTGCCGTCGTCTTTGTTTGCCGCCATCCAGGCATATCCGCCAGTGCTGACATTGTTTTCAAAGGGAAAAGATTTCGGCAAATAACTCACGCGCCAACTGCCCGGCAGTCCCGCGTTTTTAATAGCGGTAAACCATTCGGGCTTGCCTATTACCGCAAACACGCCGTCGTTTGACATCATGCCCAATATTGCGGACATATCGGGCGCAACCTCGCGCGGGCAAATAAGCTCTTTTGCGCTCAAATCGGACATCAAGTCGAGCAATTCCCGAGAACCGTTGCTTGTTCCGCCTCCGCCGTAAGTATAATACAGCACTCCGGTAGAGCGCATAAGGATCTCGGGCAGTTCGTCCGACGGAGCCAGCAGATACATTCCGCCGTAGTTATTTTTTATTTCCTCGCCCATAGAGACAAAATCCTGCCACGATACAGGCGACGACAAGTCGTACCCGACTTCGCCAGCAATATCTTCACGATAATAAAGCGCTATCGTATCGGATGAAAACGGATATCCGTATACTCCGCCGCTTGCCGTAACGTTATTTTCGGCAAACGGAAGAAAATCGCCGGCATTTACGTATTGACCGAGGTCAACGAATTTTTCGGAGTGCTTTTGCGCGTAAGCCCTTACGTCGCTGTCGGACGCAAGCAAAACGTCGGGAAGTTCGTCCCCGTTTTCGAGAGCCGCGGATATTTGCTCCGCCGTCATGTCCACGACCTCGCACGTTATGTTTTCGTTATACGCGGCATTATACGTCCGTACCGCGTATTGCGCCATGTCGGCATATTCGCCCCATGCCCAAAAAACGATCTTTCCGCTTTTTGCCCCTCTGCCGTCTCCCGATCCGGCAGGTTCGTCCGACCTGTTCTTTTTCATTATTTTTTCCTCCTTATGCGCTATAAACGCAAAACGGCACGATCGCCGTACGCAATCATGCCGTAAATTGTATTTTATATTTCTTCAACCTTTATTACTCCCTTCGCCTAATTCCCAAGACAGCTTTTACAGTACATATTTTACCATATTAAGGCAACATTGTCAATAGCGTTTTAATTTTACACGCACATTTTCAGCCGCGCCGTTACGGGCTTCTTACAAACGCGTCGGGGCGTTACGTTCTTACAGCGGCGGAAACGGAGAGAAAAATCAAAAAGCCAAAACGGAAACTTCGGGAGTTTCTTCCTCGCCGCCGGGCCCGGGATCGGGTTCTTCTCCGCCTGCGGGAGGCGCTTCCGGCCCGCCGCTCTCCGGCGGCGTCGCTCCCTCTTTTACAAGGTATATCTCGCCGAGTTTTATCCATTTATCCTCAACGTTTATCTCGGCGACGACAACTTCGCCGTTATCGATAAATCGGAGCGTAAGCGTATTTTCGGATATCGTGTACGTTCCCGTACGTTGCGAGCCCGAGGAATACTGCGTAAACCTACCCTCGGCGGAAAGTTCTATGCTGAACGTAGAGCCGTCCTCCACCGACGTGTATTCGCCGTGTTCGGGCAACGCCGCGGGCGGTTCCTCCTTGCCTGTGTTGCGGTCGTAAATATCGAGAAGTTTTATCAAAGTATCTTTGCCGCCGGTCACGAAATCGTCGGTAAACTTTACCACCTGCTTATACACGGGAGCCGCTATAACGCTGTTGTCCATTTGCTCGCGCACCAGAGACATAAAGCCGAATCCCATCATAAAACTCATTATAAACATTGCCACCACAACAAACAACGCGCCCTTTACAGCGCCAAGCGCAAGCCCCAAAAGGCGGTTGAGCGCGCCTACGAAGCGGTTGCGCGTCATGGCGTTTGCAAACATCGTAAACAGCAAAAGTATGAAACGTATTACTATAAGAAGTCCTATGCACACGATTATGCTGAAAATACCGTTTGCAAGCAACAACGCCACGCTCGTCTGCACGTCGGCTCCGTTAACCGTTTCGGCAAGCGAAATAAGCGGAGAAAGCAACATTCCCAGCACTCCGCCCGAGCTGAGATCGGGCAGTTTTTTGAATATCCACGAAAACAGCGACCAGTTTTCACCGTTGCCGACCACGAACGTGCGGATATTTCCTATATCCATCAGCGCACCCACAACCGGCTTGGTGATAAAAAAAGCCACCAGAAACGATACAAACCAGCCGAAGAACGAGATGAGCGTTTTGAAAAAGCCCTTCCACAATCCTATCAGCGCGCCCAGCGCGACTATGGCTATTATCGCGATATCTATATAAGACATAAATCCTCCTCTCCCTTTTGGGAAAATCTTTGGAGCGTTATTTGTTTTTCCGACAGACGGAGCAAATAATGGACCGGCGCATAACTTACAAATATTTATTGCCTTTTTTACGTTTTATAAACGTATAAACCGCCGCCGCTAAGGCAACAATCACTTTTATGAAAAGCAGAAACGCAGAATCAGCTATATCCGAAACCGCTTTCGACATACACGCCGCGCTGGGCGTTTTGCGCCGTCCGCCGGTGGTGCTGTGCATAGGCTCCGACCGCGTGACGGGCGACTGCATCGGTCCGCTCGTCGGGCATCTGCTGTCGGCGCGCGATCTTGACTGCGAGGTGCTTGGGACACTCGACTCTCCCGTCACCGCGCTCAATCTCGCCGACGCCGTCGTCGCCGTTAAGCGCCGCTACGCAGGCAGAAAAGTGATAGCGGTGGATTCCTGCGTGGGCGACTCGTCCGAACTCGGTTTTATACGCGTGCGTCGCGGAAGTCTGCGTCCTGGACTCGCGTGCGGCAAGTCTCTCCCAAAGGTGGGAGACGTAAGCGTGACAGCCACCGTCGCGGCGGGCAAAGCCGATAATCTTTACTCCGTGCGGCTGGGCTTTGTGTACTCGCTTGCAACGCGCATTGCCGACGCCATAGAATGCGCGTTAAAGTGCCGTTCGCACATGCGCGAGGCGTGACCCTTAACCCTTACATCAACAATATAGAACTTCAGCATTTTATTGTAATTAACGTAAGATTAGAATTAAATTAAAAACCCCGCTATAAGTATCTGTCGAGTAATCCGAATTCGCGCATGAGCATCAGCGCGCTGCCGTTTACCGCAAACGTATCAGGCGCAAGCGCAACCACCGTGCGCACGTCGCTTTTGTCCAGCTTTCCGCAAAGAGAATATCCGTCGTCGTCGTACATACGTCTGAACAGTTTTTTACTTTCGTCGAACACTTTTACGGCGTCGGAAGCCACCTCGCGCAACTCGTCGCGGTATTCGTGTACCCGGTACAGTGCGAGAGCGGAGCTTTTAAGCTTGCTTACCGCCGCGCGAGCCGCGGTAATCTCGTCATATCCGAAATATTCCGATAAGAGTTCGGCGCGCAAATTGTTATCCGGCGGAGGCGTAAAAGCCGAAGGCACGCAGGCGAATTCACGGTATGCCTTTGAGAGCACCGTGCCGAATATGAAAGCAAGTTCGCCGCGTTTCATTGCCGCGCGCTTTTCGCGCCGCAACAGCATTGTCGCCGTACGCGCGCAATCGTCGGATGCCGAACGTATAAAGCCCGACCCTGCGGATTGCGACAAAAGAGCCATTTTAAGAGATATCCCGGCAAAGGATGACGCGAGTCCAGCACTGTCTCTGCCGCGCGACGCGGCGTCGATTGCCGAATAAACGAGCGAAAACGCTTCGTCGCGCACCTCGGGGCGGCAAGGTTTACCCGTAGCCCTGAGATACGCTTCGCGGTCGAACATGTCGGCGGCGACGGCGCATATCCCGCCGAATGCCGCGGGCAAATCGAAAGCATGCTTTTCCGCTTCGTCGCCGAGCACCGCCGCGCCGACGGGCGCCGCACCTTTACGGAGCGCATATACGTCGCCCTCCCGCATCAGGCAATATCCGTCCAAAATGGTCATCGCCGACGGAGACGCCACCGCCACGTACAGCGGCAATCCGCGCTTGTACGCCAGTCGTTTGGCAAAGTCGGCGCTTGTCTCGCCGCCTACGGCAACTATCGCGCGGACGTCGTCGTCCACCACTGTCGCCGCGACCTGGGCGTCGCTGTCGCCGGCGCGCGCAGGACGCGGAGCCATGCCCGCGCGACGCAATTTACGCATATATTCTCCGCCACAATCGTCTTGCTCATACACTACGGCTACCGCCGAGCCCTTGGGCAGTTGGGTCGATATCTCCGCTATTCCGTCGCCGTCGTAAATCTGCGTAACGCATCCGGCGCCGCGCGCAATATTTACGTTCAAAGGCACACCTCCCGATATAAATACGGAATAGTATACCATGCGTTGCCTCGAAAAAAAATGTAAAACTTCGTCGAATAAAGAAATAACTACAAGGTTTTCAGCGCGGCGACCAAAGCTTCCATTTCTTCCTCGGTGCCGACGGTTATGCGCAACCTGTCGGATATTCCGGGCGCGTTGAACCACCTTACCAAAACGCCCTTTTCTTTAAGTCCGGCATACGCCCTGCCGCCGTCGCCGCTCGGGACCTTGGCAAACAGAAAATTCGCGGAAGAAGGAGTGCATTCGTAGCCCATTGCGTTTAATATGCCGCGGTACTTTTCTCTTGTCGCCTTTATTTTTGCGACCGTGCCGGAGAAATATTCTTTGTCCTTTGCCGCTGCCGCGGCGACCGCCTGGGTAAGCGCGTTTACGGTGTAACTGTTAAAACTGTTTTTTACGCGGTCGAGTCCCTCGATGTTTTCCCTGCTTGCCACCGCATAACCGCAACGCGCGCCGGCAAGAGAGTAGCTTTTTGAAAACGTTTTTACCACTACCGCATTTTCGCTTTGCGATGCGGCGCCGGCAAGGCTTTTTCCGTCGGCAAAATCAATGTAAGCCTCGTCTATTATCACCGGGAAGTTCGCGCCGATAAATTCCGATACGTCCTCGTAAATGCCGGTGGGCGCGTTGGGATTGGCTATAACGACGCCGCCGCAGTCGCAAAAGCCGCCGCGCGCGAGCATGAATTTTCCGTCGAGCGGAACCGTCTCGTACGGCAACCCCCAAAGCCGACAGTATACGGGATAAAAGCTGTACGTAACGTCGGCGAATTTTACAGGCGCGACCTTGTCGAAAAGCGCCGCAAACGCGACGGCAAGCACTTCGTCGCTTCCGTTGCCCACAAAAATATTACCGCGCTCCACGCCCTCTTTTTCCGCCAGAACGTCTCGCAGTCGCGTACAATCGGGGTCGGGATACAGTTTAAGCGACTCCGCATCCAGCGACCGCAATATTTTATCTACTTCGGGCGACGGCGGGTACGGGTTTTCGTTGGTATTCAGTTTGACGTAACGCCTGTCACGCGGCTGTTCGCCCGCCGTATACGGCACAAGCCCTTTTGCCAGTTGCGAAAGCATACAGTTTTCTCCTCAAATAAAAGGCGGCCGAACGAATCGACCGCACTCACCCGTAAAGGCGTGTTTTTACAATCAGTCCTCGTACAAACTCTTGTAACGATTTTTGTACGTGTGCACCACGCTGTTCGCTCCCTCCTGGTAGTACGTTATACGTTCGTTCTGCCAAGCGGTAAACCTGCTGCTTTCTTTTGCGGTACGTATTTTTTCTTCAAACGTTTCGCGCACGGTCTTGTATGCCGCGGGAGTAAGCGGATCTCCGAGCTGACGCTCGTAACCGGGGATAACGCGCTGCGAAAAATACATAATGTGCACGCCGTAATCCGTTATCGCGTAACGCGGCAGTACCTCGCCCACCCGGTAGTTATTGTAAAGCTCCATAGCGCCGAAGTAAAATTCTTTCATGTATCCCGAATATCCGGTATCGTCGCCGCGTTTTACGGCATAAGACTTGCCCTGTCCGAACGCTCCGCTGTCGGTATTGTACTTGTACGTAAGTTCGTCGAACTTGCGCTCCGCCTCTTTGGGGTCCGACGCAAGGGGAGCCATTTCGCGGCGTATCTCGTCGAATACTTCTTTTACCGTGTACTTGCGGCTGAGGTCGTCCTCGCCGTTCACGTGCTCGTAAACAACGGTGGAGTTGACCATTCCGTCGCGCATTATCGTGTAATCTTTGCCGGCGTTTTTGGGATCGGCTTTATACGCGTTCATAGCCGCGGTCTGCTCGGCGGAGAAAGGCAACAGTATGTGTTTTACATAAAAGTAACTGTCGTCGCGCAGATACAAAAGCGTGGTATTTCCTTCGGTCACTGCCTTTTGATACGCTTCCTGATTGTCGGCATAAGTTTCTTTTTGTCTTCTGAGTTCGGAAGTATAAGCGTCGACTATTTCCTCGTCGCCGACTTTTACTTCGCCGACTATATAGTCCTGCAATTTGCTGATAAGAATGCTCTGGCGCGCAGACTTTCCCGCAAGATATTGAAGATAATGGGTGGAGCCGAGCATTGGATACACGTTTTCAATGCCGCTGTCCATCGCCTCTTTTATCTTTTTATCGTCCTCGGCAAACAGTTTGCGGTCCTCGTCCGTGACCTTGAAATCGCCATCGATATAATCTCCCTGCAAGCGGTTCACAAAACGGCGTATCGTCTCGCGGTCTCGGCTCTTTTCGTCGTCGTCGCCCCAAAGGCAAGGCCAGTCTTTCTGCTCGGGACGTTCCCACTTTTTATACACGGGGACCATGACGTCCACCATTACCGGGTCGCCGTTGCCGTCGAACATCAAATTGCCCTGACTGTCTTTTGCCTGCTCTTTTACAGTCACCTCGTTTCCGTTTTCATCCTTCTCGGTCTTGGGAACGTACTGAGGTTGTCCTTTGGAATCGAGCTCGTAATCGGAATAGTCCTCGTCGGAAGTTTCCGATTCGGGCGTAGGATATTTGGTAGAAGGAGTTTCTTCCTCCTCGGGGTCGGGCAACGTTTCGCTGAACGAAGTGAGAAGTCCTTCGCGAAGTTCTTTGAGCTGATTATCTATAGCGCTGTAAATATAGCGGTTGTAATCGTTGGTATCTTTTTGCGTCCACTCTATATGCCCCTGGGCCAGCAAACGCTCGGCCTCGATAAGCAGCAGCTCGCGCGTGATAAGCTCGTCCAAAAGCCGATCGGCAGCCTCTTCGGCGGTCATGCCGTACTGTTGCTGATACGTAGAGCCGTACGAAAGAAAAGCGTTTCTGAGATCCAGTTTGTAGATATATTTGGCGTCGCTCTTAAAAGTCACGCCGTTGTCAACGTCGGTTATCGGATCGATGACGGCGACGACCTGCCTCATGTCTTTTTCGTCGTTATGCTCTATAAGCGAACATCCGGCAAACACCGAACAACACAATATAACGCCCAATATAAGACTGAATATTCTTTTTCGCATTATTATGATAAACCCCCGAAGTAGTCGGAAAAATAGTGACACTTATAAGTATCGGACTTTATTATACAAGATTATGTCCGAAAAAGCAATTAAAATCGCTTCACTTTTTGTGACAATCGCATAAAAATTCGGTAAGCTCCTCCACCGCGTTGCGCCCGGTAAATTTCACGCGTATCTCCTTTGCGCCGAACGATACGCCTTTGCCAGCCGCAATATAAGACGCCGCGTAATCTCCCAGTTCTTTTACCGACGGAAAGACCGCCTGCGCCGAACCGCCGCGTATATAAACAGCCGAAGCTCCCGCCGACGCGGCAAGGTTTTTTATTAGTCCCAGCCGTACGAGATTTACAGCGGGCTTAGGAGGCGCGCCGTAAATGTCGTTTAAGTCGGCTAAAAGCGCCGAGCAATCGTTCTTATCCGCAAGTTTTGCTATGCGGGCGTACAGCCTTATGCGCCATTCCTTATCCGGCACGTAAGATTCCGGCACAAACGCGTTGAAGTCGCAGGTAACCGTCACGTCGTTCTTTTCTTCCTCCGCCTTTTGTCCCCGCAGTTCGTCCACCGCCGATTGAAGTATCCTGCAATACATGTCGTACCCGACCTTTTCTATATGCCCGTGCTGTTCGCGCCCCAGGATATTGCCCGCCCCGCGTATCTCGAGATCGCGCATGGCTATCTTGAATCCGCTGGACAGCTCGGTGAACTGCGTTATTGCGTCCAAACGCTTATACGCCGCCTCGCTTAAAATTTTAGCCGAATCGTACGTGAAATATACGTATGCAAGGCGGTTGCTCCTCCCCACTCTGCCGCGGAGCTGATACATCTGCGACAATCCAAGGCGGTCGGAGTCCACAACTATCATGGTGTTGGCACGCGGCATATCTATTCCGTTTTCGATTATCGTGGACGCGACCAGCACGTCGGCGCCGCCGCCCTCGAATTCTTCGATAACTCTGCCGAGAGCGCCCTCGTTCATCTGCCCGTGCGCCACGCGCACCCTGCACTCCGGCACAATTGCAAGCACCGACGCCGCAAAACGGTCGATATCCGCGACCCGGTTATAAACTATAAACACCTGTCCTCCGCGTCCCACCTCACGGCGTATCGCGTCGGCGACCAAAGGCTCGCTGTACTCGGTAACGAAAGTCTGCACCGGCAGACGGTCGGCGGGAGGAGTATCCAATACCGAAATATCCCGTATCCCCGTCATAGACATGTGCAAAGTGCGGGGTATGGGCGTCGCCGACAAACTCAAAACACCCACGTCAACTTTCAGCTTTTTTATCTTTTCTTTATCGGCAACCCCGAAGCGCTGTTCTTCATCGAGTATGAGCAGTCCGAGATCGGCAAACACGACGTCGCGCCCGAACACCCTGTGAGTGCCGCATAAAATTTCCACTTTGCCTTCCGCCAATGCCGAGAGCGTCGAGTCGGTTTGCGCTTTACCGTTCATGCGGGTAAGCGACGCCACGCGTACTCCGAATTTTTCCATGCGCGCTTTTACCGTTTCATAATGCTGGCGCGCCAATATTGTCGTGGGAGACACGAACGCCACCTGTTTGCCCTCGCATATCACCTTAAAAGCCAGCCGCATCGCAACTTCGGTCTTTCCGAACCCCACGTCTCCGCACAAAAGCCGGTCCATTATCTTGCCGGATTTAAGGTCGCGCAGTCCTTCTTCCACCGCTATAAGCTGGTCCTCGGTCTCGCTGTATGGAAAGTCCGCGCAAAACTCGTCGAGCAACGAGTCGTCGGACGAATAAACGTAGCCTTTCGCCCGGGAGCGGCGGGCATACAACTCGGCAAGCCCCAGCGCCATATCCTTTACCGAACGCCTGACTTTTTCGGTAAGTCTCGCAAAGTCCGCGCCGCCGATCTTGCTGAGCTTGGGATGTTCGCTCGCCACAAGTTTGCTGAGACTGTCCATATTTTCTATGGGCAGATACAGTTTGTCGCCGCCGGCATAACCCACTACGATATAGTCGCGTTCGGTCTCGCCGAGATTAAGTTTGCAGATGTTTTCGCAGAGCCCTATCCCGTGCACGCGGTGCACTACGTAATCGCCCACTTCGGGGAGCACGAAAACGTCCCGTCCCGTTCTTTTTATGACCTTTTTCGCGGCGCGCTTTCCTATGTCAAGCGTGCCTATTATTACCGCGCTACTGCAAAAAAACACGCCTCCGTGCGGCAGAAAACCGTCCCTTACGTAAGCTCCGCCTCCTTTTCCGAGTTCGTAAAAAAGATCGCGCAGTTTTTCTCGCGACGCAGGCGAACCGCACATCACGGTAACGGAGTATCCGCGCCGGAGCCACATTTCGGCGTCGTCTGCAAGCGACGACAAGTCGCGCGAATAATCGGGTATATCAGCCGACTCGAACTTAAAAACCTCGTCGGGCTGAAACAGTCTGTTTTGTCCGTCCACGCGATGGAACGCCAACATTCCTTTAGAAGATTTTATATACTTACGCGCGCCGCCGTAAACGAGTCCCGACGCAAAGTCGAAAGTATCGCCGGCGGCTTTAAGACTGCGGAAACGCGCCTCGTGTTCGGCGCACAGCACCGCCACGTTATCGGCAACGCTCTTGCAATCGTCGAACACCACCGTATCTTCGGCAAAAAATTCCGCGAAACTTTCATGCGGACACAACGGCAGTAAAAACGAAAGCCGAGCCGTGCGCCCGCCCGCTCCGAGCAGCACCGACGCATGGGCCGCCGCCGATCCGAGTCTGTCCGAAAGTCCTTTCGCTTCCGACGTTAACTTATCCGCCAACGCCGACGCGGTAGCGTCGTCGATAAAAATATCGGTGGCGGGATAAATATCCGCATGTTCCCGCTTTTCGTTCGCGGTCTGGTCGGACGGGTCGAACGCCCGCACCGACTCCGCCTCGTCTCCGAAAAATTCCACGCGGAAACTTTTATCTTCGCCTATGCTCCAAACATCCAGAATGTCGCCGCGCACGGCAAAAGAGCCCTTGCCGGTAACCTGCTCGCACCGCTCGTATCCCATTGCCGCAAGCATAGACACGGTATCGTCGAGATCATATTCGCCGCCGCGCTGTATCCGCAGGCGGTTATCCGATATATCCCGCCGCCTCGGGTAAAGTTCCGCAAGCGCGGACGAAGTCGCCACAAGCACGTCGGCATCTCCGGTCATAAAAGCCGTAAGCGCGCCGAGCCGCTTAAAATCGTTCTCCGTAGAACGCCCTACCGCGCAGTTGAGAGCATCGTCCTTTTGCGGCAGAAAAGCGGTTTTCAGTCCGAGAGCGTTAAACTCCTCTTCGGCGTCGCGCGCCGAAGATATATCCGAACAAACGTACACGAATCTTTTAAGAAACGCCGACGCTATCATTTTTTCGTAACGGCGCATCCCGAAAGCCGATACCGCTTTGCCGCCCGACACGCTGTCGAGCATTTTTTTGAGTTCGCCCTTAGGCGTAAAAAGATCGGTCATGCTGTTTTCATGCGCGGCCTCCGACCGCAATAAACGATTTTACGGAACAACGGTTCGTTACTCCGCAACGCGCAAAAACGCCGCATAATTGATTCATGCGGTTTTTGCCGGTAGTTTTTTCAATAAGTTAAACGCGGTGTAAAATCGTGGCTTACTCTCCGCGTATAAGTTTTTCGCACTCGTCGCACGCGCGCTCTATGGCGTCGGCAAGCGACTTGCGTTCGGCTTTCGGAACGTCGGACAGAACATAGTCTGCAAGCGGAACGCGCTCGGGCGGACGCCCTATGCCTATGCGCACGCGCGGAAAGTCCTGCGTCCCGATCTCGGCTATTATGTTGCGCATGCCGTTGTGCGTGCCGCCGCTGCCGTTTTGCCTTACGCGCACCGTCCCGCGGTCGATGTCAATGTCGTCGAATACGACGATAACGTCGCGGCTTTCGCAACCGTATCTTGCCATAAGCTCGCGCACCGCCTTGCCCGAAAGATTCATATAGGTAAGCGGTTTGGCTATTATAAGTTTTTCTCCCGCCGCCGAACCCACTCCGGTAAGCGCGCTGCATTCGCGCGTTTTTAGTTTTATGCCTAAACGGTCGCCGAGACAGTCTGCCGCCAAAAAGCCCATGTTATGGAATGTGTAAGCGTAACTGTCTCCGTAATTGCCCAGCCCTACGACTATTTTCATTACGGCTTGTCCTCAGTTTTGGTTTTCGACAAATTCGTTGAGTTTATCGAGCATTACCTGAGCGTCCACGCCGTGGGCGGCAGCCGCTTGCGCAACCGTTTCGCCGCGCGAGACGGGACAGCCGAGACAGTGCATCCCGAATTCGAAAAACACGGGCGCGATGTCGGGCGCTATCTGCAACACTTCGTAAATGGTCATATCTTCGGTGATCTTAGCCATTATCTTTACCTCCTCGTTATCGGTGTGATTTATTGTACCCCGAAAATCGATTTTTGTCAAGGAGACGCGCGCCCGAGTTCTACTTTGTACATGCCCCGAATATATTATCCTATAAAATACCGCAAAGGATAGGAGACGTATATGAAAGTCAGTGAACTCCCGGGAAAAACGCTGATTGCGCTGTCCGGCGCCGAAAACGCGGGATACATAATAAACGTTTGGTTCGACAGCAAGCTGTCGAGGGCGATAACGGTCGAAATAGTAAACGACGACGACGAAACCGAAATGCGTAAGTTTGCGCCGTTGAAAAATATGGAATGCGGAGGCGACGCCGCCGTAATAAGGTCGTCGGCTTGCATAAAGGAGCAAAACCAGTCGTCCGCCGCGGTGCCGTGTCCCGTGGGGATAACGTGTTTTAATCAAAACGGAAAAGCTCTTGGAAAGATACGCGATATTGAACTCAGCGACTGCGTAGTCACCGAAATAATATGCGACGAAGCGACTTTTAAACCGGCGCAACTGCTATCGCTGGGCGATAACTGCATATTCAACGACACCGGTAAAAAAATATCTCTGCCCAAGCCCCGCCCAAAAAACGCGCAGGCAGGCAAGGACAAGTTGCCCAAGGAGCCGCCGGTAAACGCACCCGAAACGCCGCAAAACAACGCCGCTCAAACTTACGACCGTCGCGCTTACGCCGTGCAGACGCCCACCGTACCGCAGTCGGTAACGGTAACGCGCACTCCGCCGCCCGCCCGCGACTATTCGTTTTTACTGGGCAAGCACGTGCACTCTCCGGTAATGAGCCGCGGAAAAGTAATCATACCCGAAGATGCCGTGGTGGACGCACAGATAATAGAACTCGCGCGGCTGGAAAACAAACTCATACAACTTGCCTTACGAGCTTACTGAAAAACGTCGTAAAAAGACCGCATACTTATGCGGTCTTTTTGTTTGTATCATTACTTTCTGCCGGCGACGGCCTTTTCTACAACCTCATCGGGCAACGATACTTTCGTAGTGCCGTAATTATAACAACGCAAACCGTCTTTTATCCTTAATTCACCGTCAACATTCTCAAAACATTGCAAGAAAGCAAATTTTCCGTTTGTGATTTTTATTAAATATTCGCCGTCCGCCTCGCCGTGCATATTATTCGACACATAAGCGCTTCTGTCTTCATCGTACGTAAACTGCCCGTATGATACGGCAAATTCCGATATCACGTCATAAATCAGAGCTATCCAATATTCGATACCCCTGTCGGGACGATTGGGTTCGCGTACCCAATATTCTCCGAACAGATATTTATACGTTCCCGCGTTTTCGCCCTCGTAAATACAGTACATCTCCGTATAATCAAGCGGCGCGACACAGTACACTTTATTACCGTCGATTTTATACAACTCTTTATCGGCGGGATCGACAGGCAGATATTCGAAAGTCATATTTGTCACACCGCCGAGATCAAACGCCGCCGCCCACTGTTCGGCGGTGACTCTTTCGCTTTTCATTTTGTCAAAATCCGGCGCGGGAGGCTCCATGCCGTCTCCGCCTCCTTTATCGCCGCATGCCGCAAGGCAGAACGCCAGCACCGCCGCCAACACCGCCGCTAACACCGCGCAAAACGCTATTCACGTCTTTTTCATCATTCCGTCTCCTTATTATAAAAGATACCGTAAGTATATCACCCC
>CATKCE010000029.1 GCA_949744905.1 uncultured bacterium | reverse complement strand
GCAAATTCGGACAGCGTTGAAAACGGGCGGGAGGAGGACTGCGGGGAAGATGCCGCGGAAGCGGTGTTGTTGCCGGGTCCGGTCGAAGTCCGCGAAGAAACGACGGAAGCCGTTTGCGAAGAAAGCGTCGAATCTGAGTATAACGAACCGACGAGCGTAGATACGGTCGAGCGCGTGCCGAAACCCGAGGAGACGGAAGTTCCGTTGCGCCGCGAAAGGGTGGCTCCGCTTCCCGGCGGCAGGGTTAGAGTTGATGCGAACGGGGATCGGTATATCGCGCGTGAGCGCGTAAGACCCGTGACGGAGACCGCAAATGTCGTTGCGCGTTCCGAGCGTATCGCGTCGTCGCGCGATAGACAAAAAAACGAATCGGTGCGCGAAAGGCTGGAACGCATACGCGCGGAACGCTCGTCGTTGCACGGCGGTACTGCCGCAAGAGACAGAAACGATAACGATACAAAGACCGACGTCGAGATTTCAGAGGACTGAATAAATGAAGAAAAAAATAACGTATTCGATGACTGCAAAAGAACGTAAAGAACGCCGCAGAGCCGAAGAAGAGAAAAAGCGAAGCAAAAACAGAACATCCGGCGCCGTTCAACGCGATATGTCCGACGGCGTTGCGTCCGCGGACTCGGCGTCTGCATCGGGCGCAACGTCCGCCAAACAAAAAATCTGGTTGCCGGTAACTTGTATCGTGCTTGCTTGCGTGATAATACTTACGGCGGTAATACTGCTTGTCGTAGTGCCGCGTTCAAACAGCAAATACCCTCGCGCGGTCATAACTCTCGGCGACGGAAGAGAACTCACTCTTACCATTTGGGAGGAGGAATCTCCTATCGCGGCTACGAACTTTATGTTTTTGGCGGATATAGGATTTTTCGATAAAAATATCATATACGACGTGCAACCGGAAAAAAATTATATGAGATTCGGCGCGTATACCGGATACAGCAGTTCGCTTAGCAAATATAACGATAAGGATTTTATCGACAGTATTCCGCGCAAAAAATTCAACGTCGTAAACGTAGACGACCGATACAAAGACGACGCGCAAAGCAACAAATTCGGATACCGTCTCAGGAAGGATACCGGAGGCAACGCAGGCCGTTACGGAGAAAAATACGTTATTTCTTTTAATAATAGCAACGCAGCCGATTTTGTTATAAACCTTGGTGAAAACAACACAAACTTTACCGACAGCAACGGTAAAAACTCGCTGAATAATTCTTTGGTGGCGTTCGGCGCGTTCGAGGACGAAAAATCGCAGAGGATACTGGACGAGTTGTACGGCTACAAAAAGAATTATAATACGGGTCTCGGAGACGGCGTAGTCGGGACCGAAACCCCCATTGTTATACGCAGTATAAAATTATACAATATAAATAAAAAGAAATGGAGAGATTTCGAATTCGTGTCGTATATGAAAACGGCTTTGAACGGCAGCACGGCGTTCAGCGGTTGGACCGATTAAAATTTCGGTAAATGTATAACCGTGCGAAAAATTGTCTACCATTATCCCGGGAGGCAATTTTTTTATGCTTGGAATGATACTGCTTGCCGTAATGGCGGTTATGATATTCTTCGGGCTTACCGACAGATTTTTCGCAAAGATGGGCGTTGCCAATTGGGCGGCGTTTTTGATAATTCTCGCGTTTGCGGTCGCGGCTGTTTTTCCGCCGCTTCTTGTCGGCAGAGTCACATTGTCTTACGCGGGATTTTTCCTGCCGCTTATGTTGGGTACGGTCGCGATGTTCGCGCTTGGTGCCAATTCAACGCTTTTAAGAGCGATAGTGGGAACTTTGGCGGTTGCGGGAATAGTTCTTGCTACTCGCGTTGCGTTTGTTCCGACGGGGTACTCGTCGGCGATACCGTCGATACTCATAATAGGTTTTGCCGGAGGGATCGCGGCATATATTATCGCGCAAAGCAGACTCGCGGTTTTGGCGTCCGTGCTGTGCGGTATAGTTTTGGGCGATTTCGCAAGCGCTATGATATTGAGATTTGCGCTTGATACCGGATATCTGTTGCAATTGGGACAAAACGGAATATTCGATGCTTTGGTGCTTTCGCTGATAATAGGCGCAGTCACGCTTGAAGTGGCCGCCGTGATAACCCGGGCGGTATCGCGGAGAATAGAAAACGCGTCGTCGACGCCGGCTTTGGCATCTCAGATAGAAGCGGCGGAAGACGTTAAGATAGACGAAAACGACGTTATGTTGCCGGCGGATGAGGACGACGATCTTTTCGACGATTATTTTAACGACGATATAGACTGACTTGATACCTACGGACGGATTTTATTGGACAATCCGTCTTTTTTGTGATATACTGAAATACGTATGAAAATTTTGGCGGTGGAAAAAGACAGCATAGGAGAAGAACTCGGTATCGGTGCCGGCGACGAACTTGTCGCGTTTGACGGATTTCCGGTAACGGACGTGTTGGACTATGATTTTTACAACAGCCGCGAAAATTTTACAATGCGCGTAAAAAGTTCCGGCGAAGTCGTGGATTTCGAGATAGAAAAATACGACGACGAGGATCTCGGGCTGGAATTGGATCGGGAAATACGCGTACGGTCTTGCCGCAACCACTGCGTTTTCTGCTTTGTAGACCAATTGCCGGATAAAGATTTGCGCAGTACTTTAAGGGTAAAAGACGACGATTACCGCCACAGTTTTATTTTCGGCAATTACGTTACGCTTACAAACGTATCCGAGCGCGAGCTCGACAGGATAATACGTCTAAAATTGTCGCCGCTTTACGTAAGCGTGCACACGTCTGATAACAAACTCAGAAGCAGGATGTTGGGAACGGAAGGACAAAAAACGACTATTCCCGATATAGTGGAGCAATTGCGCAAACTGTATGAGGGCGGCATAAAGGTCCATGCGCAGATAGTATATTGTCCGACGTTAAACGACGATTTAAACGAGACGATATCCGATATTTACAAATACACCGAAAGTCTTGCCGTGGTGCCGGTCGGACTTACACGCAATTGCAATCCCGCTTTGCGTTGCGTTGACGGAACGTGCGCCGCCGCAGTGATAGATACGGTGGCGGAGTGGCAGAAAAAATTGCTTGCGGAAAAAGGGACGAGATACGTTTTTGCCGCCGACGAGTTTTACATAAAAGCTGGACGCGAAATTCCTCCGTACGAAAGTTACGAGGATCTCAGCCAGATCGAAAACGGAATAGGGCTTACGGCTGCTTTCTTGCACGATTTCGAGAGCGCGTTGAAAGATCATCCGGCGGGCGAGATAGGGGATGCGAGTATTGCGACCGGAGAATCCGCTTATGAACTTATTAACGGTTGCGCGCGGCGTTTGACGCAAAAATACGGCGGAAAGATACGCGTTTATAAGATACGCAACGACTTTTTCGGCGAAACGGTCACTGTTGCGGGATTGATAACCGGCGGAGATATCGCGGCACAGCTTAAAGGCAAACCGCTGGGTACAAGGCTCATTTTGCCGAGAGTCATGTTAAAAGAGTTCGGAGACGTGTTTTTGGACGGATATACGGTAAAACGTCTATCGGACGAGTTGGGAGTAAGAGTGCAGATCATTCGGCCCGACGGAGAAAGTTTTGTTAAAGAGATCATCGGAGTAAAAGACAATGGCTAAACCTCTTGTTGCCGTGGTGGGAAGACCCAATGTAGGCAAATCGACGTTTTTCAATAAAGTGTGCGGCAAGCGTATTTCTATAATAAAGGATACGCCGGGCGTTACGCGCGATTACATAGTTTCCGACGCGGAATGGTGCGGAAAAGAGTTCACTTTGATAGATACCGGCGGAATAGATCTGCGCACCGAAGACCCTATGGGTAAACATATTCTCGCGCAAGCCAACGTCGCAATGGATATGGCCGACGTCGTATTGTTTTTTGTCGACGCAAAAAGCGGGATAGTTTCTACAGACCATGAAGTATCGGACATGTTGCGCACATGCGGTAAACCGGTACTGCTTGTCGTAAATAAACTTGACAATTTCGAATTGGAAAAGATATACGATTTTTACGAGCTCGGATTGGGGGAGCCTATTCCGGTATCGTGCGAACAGTCAAAGGGACTGGGAGACTTGTTGGACGAAATAGTAAAACGTTTGCCTGATTCGGGGACCGACGGCGACGGCGGCGCGCTTAGTATCGCGATAGTGGGAAAGCCCAACGTAGGCAAGTCTTCGCTCACAAACAAATTGTTGGGATATGACCGCGTTATAGTAAGCGACGTCGCGGGTACTACGCGCGACGCGATCGACACGCCTTTTAAGTACAAGGGGAAAAACTATATCCTCATAGATACCGCCGGTATGAGACGTAAACGCAGTATCGACGACGACAGCGTCGAGAGTTACAGCGTGCTGAGGTCGCTTGCCGCCGTAAAACGCGCCGATATGGTGCTTGTCGTTACCGACGCAAGCGAGGAACTCAGCGAACAGGACGTCAAGATCGCAGGATTTGTGCACGAGCAGGGTAAACCGAGCGTGATACTCGTCAACAAATGGGACGCGGTGGAAAAGGATTCTTATACGATAAACAAGTTTGACGAAAAGATAAACGCCGATCTTGCGTTTATGAGCTATATCAAAACGTTGTATATTTCGGCTAAGACGGGATTGAGAGTGGATAAGATAATAGACTGCGCGGAGGAATCGTATGCAAACGCGTCAAAACGCATCCCCACGGGAACTCTCAACGACGTGGTTAGCGAGGCAGTAGCGATGAACGAACCTCCGTCATCGTCCGGACGAAGGCTGAAAATATATTACGCAACGCAAGCCGAGACCAATCCGCCCAAGTTTGTATTTTTTGTAAACGATGACACGCTCGTGCATTTTTCATACCGCCGCTATTTGGAAAACTGTCTGCGTAAAGCGTTTGATTTTACGGGCACTCCGGTATCGCTTGTGTTCAATAAGAAAAAAGAGGACGGACGTAAATGATCACTGCAATAAAGTTTGTCGCGGTTGCGCTCGTTTCTTATCTTATTGGGAATTTCAATTCGGCGATAACCATATCAAAACTCAAAAAAAACGATATTCGCAAACTCGGCAGCGGCAATCCGGGAACGATGAATATGTTCCGAAATTTCGGAAAGGGGATAGGATGGCTTACGTTGGCTTTTGAGGCGCTTAAAGGCGCTTTGCCGTGTCTTATCGGCTGGTTTGTGTGCGGCGAGAGTCTTGCTTTCGGAGAGGACAAAACAGGACTTTACGCGGGTGCTCTGAGCGTGATAGTAGGACATATTTTTCCCGTATTTTATAAGTTCCGCGGCGGAAAGGGAATAGCAAGCTCGGTGGGAGTATGCCTTGTTATAAATTGGTGGGCAACGCTCATATCGTTTACGGTCGGCGCTCTCGTGCTGATATTTTTCCATATAGGATCGGTCACGTCGTTCATAATAATATCTTTTCCTATAATTTTGGACGCGTTTTCGCTTTCGGGTTCCGGCGGAAATCTTGCGAGCCTTATACTGCTTTTCGCGCTTTTCTGCATGACTCTTTTCGCCCATACGAAAAATATATTGAAGCTGTATTCGGGGACCGAGCGCAAGGTGATACTGTTCAAAAGCCGGAAAAATCGAACGTAGACGAAATTGTCGAAAACGTACAAGCGTCTCTCTTACGAGACGCTTTTTTGATGTCATAAAAATTAAGTGCAGTGTCATATACTCTAATATCAAGTCAAGAAGGAGACTGCAATATATGGAAGAATTCGATATCTACAAAGATATCAAGAGCCGTACCGGCGGAGATATTTATGTAGGAGTCGTAGGTCCCGTACGTGCGGGGAAATCTACGTTTATCACGAATTTTATGGAAAAACTCGTTGTGCCCAAAGTGGAGAATAAGCACGTCCTTGAAAGAATGAAAGACGAACTGCCGCAGAGCGCCAACGGCAAGACCATAATGACCACACAGCCAAAGTTTGTGCCCAACGAGGCGGTTTCGGTGTCGGTAGCCGAAAATGTCGACGTCAAAGTCCGCCTTGTAGACTGCGTAGGGTACATGGTGGACGGCGCTAACGGACACATGGACGGCGAAAAACCCCGTATGGTAAAAACGCCGTGGAGCGACGAGGAGATATCTTTTATCGACGCGGCGGATATAGGCACGCGTAAAGTAATAAACGACCACTCCACCATAGGCGTGGTAATGACGACCGACGGCTCTATCGCCACCGATCTGCCGCGCTCGGCGTATGTGGCGGCGGAAGAACGCGCTATCGGCGAATTGAAAGCAATAGGAAAACCTTTTGTCATAGTACTCAATTCTACCGTGCCCGATTCGAAAGAGACGGTAAAACTCGCCGCCGCTCTCGAAGAAAAATACGCTACTCCGGTAATGTGTCTCGACGTTCTCAATCTTACCGCCGAAGATATAACTCAGATGTTTGAAAAAGTCCTTATGGAATTTCCTCTTATGGACATAGAGGTCAAAATAAGTAAATGGTTGCAAGCGTTGCCTTTTGACGACGGCATAATCAAAGACCTTGTAGACAGCCTTATATCGTCCAGCGAATCCATGCACCGTATGGCGGACTATAAGTTGCCCGAGTCGCTTTTCGGCGATTCCGAGGCGTTCTTACAGCCTCAGGTGGAAAACGTGGAACTCGACAAAGGCAAAGTTACTTATTCTATAAACGCGCGTCCGGAGTTGTTTTATAAGGCCTTGGGCGACCAGTGCGGAATGGAGATAACCGACGACTTTGCGCTTATGTCGCATATAAAATCGCTTGCGCACGCCAAGCGCGAATATGATAAGTTATCGGTAGCTCTCGAGCAAGTCAGAGAAACCGGATACGGCGTAGTCACGCCTACGATGGACGAAATGACTCTCGAGGAGCCTCAGATGGTAAAGCAGGGCTCGCGTTTCGGAGTGCGTCTACGCGCGTCCGCGCCCAGTCTTCATATAATGCGGGTGGACATCCAGACCGAAGTGAACCCGGTGGTGGGCACCGAACAGCAAAGCGAAGAACTTGTTAAATATCTGTTGAGCGAGTTCGAAAACGATCCCAAAGGTATATGGGAGACCAACATGTTCGGTAAATCGTTACACATGCTGGTCAAAGAAGGACTCAATAACAAACTTACCGCCATGCCTGACGAAACGCAGAAGAAAATGAGAAAAACTCTTTCTCGCATCGTAAATGAAGGTAAAGGCGGAATAATCTGCATATTGCTTTAAGAAAAAAATATTTATTTGGCAAACGGCGTATTACGGTACACCGTTTGCTTTTTTTATTTTGCGGTGATATAATTTAGTTATGGAAAAATTGGTAGTGGCAAGTAAAAACAAAGGCAAACTCGCTGAGGTTGCGGAGATACTTAAAGGAATATTCGAGATAGTACCTATGTCGGAAATCGGTATTGACGCCGACATAGAAGAAACCGGGACGACTTTCGAGGAAAACGCTCTTATAAAGGCGAAATTCGTGCATAAAGCTACGGGCTGTGCGGCGCTCAGCGACGACAGCGGTCTTGCCGTAGACGCACTAAACGGCGCTCCCGGCGTTTATTCGGCAAGGTATGCCGGCGGGCACGGTCGCGACAAGGATAACAACGAATTGCTTTTGCGCAACATGGAAGGCGTAAAAAACCGTGCGGCTCGGTTTATCAGCGCTGTGGCTCTTGTCGCCGACAGCGGCGAGTGGGTGGCTACCGGCAAGGTCGAAGGCGAGATACTGCATTGCGAAGAAGGCGACGGCGGCTTCGGATACGACCCGTTGTTTTTCAGTACCGAGTTGAGAAAATCTTTCGGCGTCGCTTCTCCCGCGGAAAAAAATTCGGTGAGCCATAGGTCGCGGGCTTTATATTCGCTGGTGGATATGTTGCGTAAGTCCGGCAAATTCGAATTGTAAATTCTTATGTCCGTAAAACGAAAATACAGACTCGCGGTCTTTTCCGATTCGCACGGTAACTATAAGGCAATCGAAAGAAAACTCGACGAGATCAACGCATGCGATTATTTTGTGTTTTTGGGAGACGGTAACCGCGACGTGGAGCGGTTGTCGGATAAGATTACAGCGCAAATAGTGAGAGTGGCGGGCAATTGCGATTTAATGCCCGGGTTACCTTCGGAAATTGTGCTTACGGTGGGTAACGCGGGTTTTCTTATAGTTCACGGGCATACGTACGGAGCAAAAAACGGATTGTCGCGTTTGTCATTGCGCGCGCGGGAATTAAATTGCGGTTATGTTTTGTACGGACATACGCACAGAGCGGGCGTCGAAGAAATGGGAGGTATTACTCTTATCAATCCGGGCGCATCCTGTTACGGGGGAATTTCCTGTGCCATAATAGAAGGGGACGGCGAGTTTTTTTCTGCCCGTATATGCGAAAATTCTGATAATTAACGGTGAAAAACACTTTTTAATGCTTTGATTTTTATCTTCAAAAAACATATAGCGGAGTTTTTTCCAAAAAATGGAGAAAAATGGAGAAAAATGGAAATCGGCAAATTCTTTACTTATTTTCCATAATTTGGTATAATCTATATCCAACATATCTAAATTTTAGGAGGAACCAGTGGAAAAACAAGTGAAGAAAACTACTGTGCAGAAGCTACTGATCGATTTGGGGATTACGCCTAAAACGAGCGGATACGGATATCTGACATTGGCGATAATGCACAAACTCGATTGCCGTCCCGGAGATATTTCAATGTGCAGACTGTATGAATTTGTAGGTAAGGCTTACAATACGACTGCGGCTTCGGTGGAGAGATGTATGCGTTTTGCGGTGTCGCGGGCGTATAATATAACCAAATTTTACGGTTTGAATAAATTGTATAATGCGTCGATAATAACGCGCCTGCCCATGTTGTCGGAATTTATAATGTACATCGTAGAGTATTTGGACGTATTTTACGAAATGAACGGTTGCGAACTTTAACGCCGTTTTCGATACGGTATAAAAAGCAAAAACATGATTTTTAATTTTTCGTTATACATATTCTTATTTTAATAAGCGTGAGTATTTAGGGTAGAGAATCAAAACGACCGTAGTACTTATTAAATAAAGAAATGATAAAGACCGATAAAGTTTTGTGCTTTATCGGTTTTTCAGTAAATTAGCCGCTAAATTGTAAAACAGATAAAACCGCGTCGCATTTTTATAAAGTGGAACACAAAATATAGTAGCGCGGCTTTTATGTTATAGGTTGTAAGAATTTTTAATTTGTGATAAAATGATTTCATATAGAAAATTATAGTAAAATTTGACGGTTAAGTGTAATGCAAAACTCTAAATTACAAAATATACAAATAATTAATCTAGAAATTGGTACTTTCAATGAAAATTCGTTGGATTGCTTTGTATTAATGCAGCGTGTGACAAATTGCTGGCGCAACGTAGACGGTGCATATAAACTTATGCCCGTTGATTATACGGAAGATTGGGATTTGCTCGAACGTAAAAATATGGCGAAGAAAATCATTTCCGCATTACACTGTGGGGCAACGGCGATTGCGGCAGTTATAGATAATTCCGTTATAGGTTTTGCGCTTTTATCTGATTTGCTTTTCGGAAGCTCTAAACAGTATATAGATTTAAAGGAATTTTATGTTAGCGAACCGTATAGAAGAAACGGAATAGGTAAATTGCTTTTTGATAAAATATGCTTGGATGCAAAACGTTTAGGCGCAAAAAAATTGTATATTTCCGCTCATTCGGCAGAAGAAAGCATTGCGGCATATAAAAAATACGGTTGCGTATTGGCGGAAGAGCCCGATGCGGCGCATATAGAAAAAGAGCCTTTTGATTTGCAGTTAGAATACGATCTATTTCTTAAAATTTATGAAGTTTCTCAAAAATATAATTTTATAGATTTACTACTGCTTGCCGACGAACAAAAAGAAATGGTTGAACGTTATATACATAATGGGGCAATGTATGTGATAGACGATTGAGGCGTTAAAGGCGAAATTGTAGTTTTAGATGTTGGAAACGGAGTTCTCGAAATAAAAAATCTTGCAATATTGCCGGAATTTCAAAGAAAAGGTTATGGAAAAAAGCTCATTGATTTTATATGTTTTAACTATAAAACTAATTTTTCTGTTGTGCAGGTTGGGACAGGTAATAGCTCTTTGACTGTACCGTTTTATGAAAAATGCGGTTTTATAAAATCTCATATAGTAAAGAATTTTTTTATAGATAATTACGACCACACTATTTATGAAAATGGGGTATTGCTAAAAGATATGATATATTTGAAGAAAGATTTATAAAATTTGTTTTAGGT
>CATKCE010000028.1 GCA_949744905.1 uncultured bacterium | reverse complement strand
TGAACGGCTTGGGCAAAGACGCGGCCATGATCATCTCGCGTATCAACGGCTTTACCTATGTGCAAACCAAATACGACTACGCCACCGGCGATCTCAAAGGGGTGGCTACCACCCCCTACTCCGACGGCGAAAAAGCCAAAGTGCGTTGCTACGGCGCCGACGACGTGCGCGAAGGCGTTGCCATCATGCAACATGAAAAAGTGGACGTTTCCATCACGGGTAACTCCACCAACCCCACCCGTTTCCAACACCCCGTGGCGGGCACCTACAAGAAATGGGCGGTGGACAACAACAAAAAATACTTCTCGGTCGCCTCGGGCGGCGGTACGGGCAGAACACTCCACCCCGACAACATGGCCGCCGGTCCAGCCTCTTACGGCATGACCGACACCATGGGCAGAATGCACTCCGACGCGCAATTTGCCGGCTCCTCCTCCGTGCCAGCGCACGTGGAAATGATGGGCCTCATCGGCATGGGCAACAACCCCATGGTCGGCGCTTCCGTCGCTTGCGCCGTTGCCGTGCAAGAGGCCATGACGAAGTAAAAACATAAATTTAGTATAAAAAAAGAGTTTCTACACAATATGTAGGAACTCTTTTTTTGGGTCCGTTTCCGTCTCGTGTTACAAGATTTTTGCACCGTTTCATAATTTCCCCACCTATTTTTTGTTTAATAAAAAAAGTGCACAGTAAACTCTAAGTTACTATTGCGCTTAATCAACAAAATCGTCCATTGCGGATACCTCCGTCTTTTATTTTCCAACTATTTCCTACTATTAAGACTTATTCACACTAAAATTCAGTTTAGCGATACTATGATTTTCACACGCAGTTATAATTATTTAAATATCATTTATAATAATTCTCCGAACTTCGGTTAATTCACGACTACTATACATGTTTCAATCTCTTTTTACATCCACCTTTCAATTATCAAAAATAAATTCAACTGCTTCTATATCTAATTTGTCCATTGTCACTATAATCCATTTAGATAAAGGAACGGATGCATTCGGTGGCTCTTTATTGGATTTAACTGTTTTATCCTGAATCACAAGATTCTTTTCATAAATAGAAATATCGATAATCTCATAAGAACTTCCGGATGCAGTCGTAAAACAATGCATTATAATCATTGTTTTTTCAAAATCGATTTTTACCGGGAATTCTTTGAATACTGTTTCGTACTCGTTTTCGGTCTGAATTATTTTTGAACGATAAGACGGGAATTTTTCATCTTTAATGTAATTCTCTATAGCAGTTGAATAAGAACCATACGTCAGATTTGATTCATAAAAATCATCCTTCAATATCGACCTGTTTTCATAAACATTTCCATACGTTACAGCATTATATGGCAATGCCGCATCTCGACATCCCGAAAGCATTATTAAAGATATTAAAGCCGTAAGCAGTATTACTGTTTTTTTCATTATTCCATTCTCGCATCTACATTTATTTAATTTAATAATTGGCGCTTTTCAATTTACAACAACTATTCAAAATACAAAAACAGCGTAAAAGAAATTTTCAATTTGCTCTTACGCCGCTATTTTAAATATTCCATATAGAACTCCTCTATCAATGTAAAAACAACAAAACCCCAGTCTCTTACTCTCCGAATCATATTTTTGTCTATCACCATAATTATAACATAAATAGGAAATTTGTCAATAGCTATTTTTATATGTTTATTTTTTGTGTATTCGGTATAATTTGCATCAGAAATACGACTTAAAATTACTGCGACTGCAAATAAAAATTTAATGTCGTAAGTTCATGTCCGTTTTTACGATTTAATTAATAGATATCAGTAAAAACTTAGTCTTCTCTGTTACCCGATTTAACAATGTGAGTGTTTTACAACCCCTTGGTCGGAGCCTCGGTTGCTTGCACTGTTGCCATACAAGAGGCAATGACAAAGTAAAAACACAAATACCATAATCAAAACAGCCAACCGGCGATTTGGTATGTAAATAAAAAGCGGCTGCCGAAAGCCGCTTTTACTTTTTAATCACATATATTATCCGTTCCGTTTTACCCGGTTTGAAAACGCGATGATCTGTTCCGCGGAAGGCAACGCGCTTATCGCTCCTTTCTTTGTGGCGGTGAGGGCTCCGCATACGTTGGCAAACCGTAGCGCGTCGGAGATGTTTTTGCCTTCGCTCAAAGAATACAGAAACGCTCCGTAAAACGCGTCGCCCGCGCCGGTGGTGTCCACTACGTCCACTTTTACCGACGGGACTTTATAAACCTTACCGCCGCTTATACATATGCTTCCCTCGGCGCCCAAAGTAATGCAAACGGTTTTATCCGTCCCCGCGACTTTTTTGACTCCGTCGATATCGCCGTACAACAACGACACTTCGTCTTCCGAAAGTTTTACAATATCGGCGACCGCTATATACTTGCGGCTTATATCCGCAGCAACAGTCGGATCCGGATAAATATCTTCGCGGTAATTTACGTCGAAGCTGAGTTTTCCTCCTGCCTTTTTTACGGCTGCGACCGTATTTTCGGCAAATTCGACGCCGATCGGCTCGCTGAGCATGAGCGACCCCAAATGCACTATATCCGCCTCACGGATATGTTTTTCCGCCTCGCGGAAATCTATCGCGTAATCGGCGGCGGACTTACGGTAAAAACAGAAACTGCGCTCGCCGTCGGAATCGAGGCTGACAAACGCAAGCGTGGTATTGCGGTCGTCGTCGCGTTGCAACGCAAGCCGTTTTATTCCGGCGCCGAGAGCGAATTCCGCCAGCTTATCGCCGATAATGTCGCGTCCTACGCGCCCCACAAAGCCGCTTTCGCCGCCGAGACGCGCGATACAGCACGCCACGTTAAACGGCGCGCCGCCGGCATAAAAAGTAAAGCGTTCGCTTTCGCCGCAGGTCTCGCCTATCATATCGGCAAGTATCTCGCCAATGCTCAATATCATGATTCACCTCGTAGTTTCGCCAATCTTCAAAGCCGCGTCTATCACAGTCTTGTTTTCGCACTTTTCTCCGCGTATACGCTTGAACAACACAGTTACCGCCGCTTCGGCGATCGCCTCTATGTTCTGCGTAACGGTGGTAAGTTTTGGGTGCGGACACCATTCGTCCATCACTCCGTCAAAGCCCACTATCTGCAAATCGCGCGGAACGTTTTTCCCTAAAAGCATCGCGCTGTGGTACGCCGCGTTTGCGAGCATATCGCTGCCAACGAACAATCCGTCCACGTCGGGGTACTTTTTGAAGTACCTGTCGGTGACGTCCATTTCCTCGCCGTGCTTAAAATCCGCCACTTCGAGATACCGTTCGAGACCGCGCTCCTCCATAACGTCGCAATACGCTTTATAGCGCATGCTCACTTCGCTCTCAACCTTTGTACTGCCGCAGATACAGCCGATTTTTGTCGCTCCGCGCTCAATAAGATATTCGACGGCTTTACGCGACGCATCGTAATTGTTGCTTGTGACGAACGGCACTCCGTTACCCAAATGACGGTCCACCGACACGATCGGCATATTCCCGTCGATATATTCGTGCGCATGGTGCGTTATGAATATTATGCCGTCCACACGCGCCTGGCGTATCATTTCCAGAATTTTTATCTCTTTTGATTTTTCATCCTGCGAATTGACTACGATAAGACGGTAACCGCTTTTACTGAGACAATCCTCAACGCAGTAAATTATTTTTGCGAAAAACGGATGTTTTACGGTAGGTACCGATATAGCCACGGCGGCGCTTGACTGAGTTTTAAGATTGCGCGCCGACTGGTTGGGCACGAAATCGAGCTTTTTGACGGCGGCGTCTATGCGTGATTTCGCGTCGTCGCTGACGCACCCGTTTCCGCTTAACGCGCGCGATACGGTGCCTACGCCTACTCCAGCCTCTTTTGCAACGTCTTTTATAGTCGCCATTTTACCACCTTTTGCCCATCGGACCTTTTCACGGGAAATTATACTCTCTTTCCCGTGAAAAGTCAACCGTTGAGTTTTTCCTCAATAATCCGTCAAGCCTGCGGCGCCGAGTATTCGTTTCTCGCCTCCACCCAGGCAATATCGTAATCTATGGTGGGCTCCGCGTCGGATTCGTTAGCATAACACTTGACCGTGTCTTTCGCCGTAGCCATATCCGGAGCGGTCTCGTAGTACGTGATTATGTCGTCGAAAAGCGCCAGACCCCAAGCGCTTGTTCCGCTGTCCACAAGTTCTATATACAGTTCTTCTCCCATATAAGCGCTGAGGTCGGCAACGTAAGTGGTCATGGTCGCCTGACGCGCGCCATTCTCCACATGAGGGAAATCCCTGTCGGCAAACTGGGTATTGGTGAATTTTGCTATTTGTGTGCCGTCCTTTTTGAATACGTGTACTTCCGCAGTTCTGCCGCCCATCTTAAAACTTATACGTCCGCTTCCGCCAAGAGTGAACACGGTAGAACGAATTGCAAACACGTCTCCTTCCGAACAAGCTCCGTTCCAACCGTCGACATACCACCCGTTATTGTTTACCGGCATTTTTCCGAATCCGGTATAAGGATTGTTGCTGAGCGCGGTTTCGGTATTGAAGCGTCCGCTGATAACGCTCCATCCCGCCATATCTCCGGTTTCGAAATCCCCGTTTTTAAGTTCGTACTGCGTTGCGTACGCCTTGATCTTGAAAGTATCGGTAACCGTAAGTTCATCTCCGACCTCCGGCGTAAACGACAGCTTGTAAGTGACGGTGTATATTTTACCGACCGTCAATTCAAAAGCTCCGAATCCGGAAGTTATATCCGACGTACCGTCGTTAACTTTTACTATGCTCTTATTTATCTGCGGCGAAGCTATGCCTACGACGGCGCCTTCCGCTTCGGCAAGATATTCGTTAATGTCTTTGGCTCCCGCCGTTTCCAACTTGGTGCCTATTTTACGCGTTATGCTCAAAAGCTCGGGCGACACATTGTTTTCGGCTTCCGCCCACGCTATTTCGGTCGTGCCGGGCGTTTCTTCGCACTTGTAGTTTACGGTATCTTTCTTTTCGGCAAGAGTGGCAAGCACTTCCGCTTTCTCGCCGGGATAATAAGTTATTATTTCGTCGAAGTGAGCCACACCCCAACCGGAAGTCTCGGTATCGGCGAGTTCGATATAAAGCGTCGAGCCGACGAAAGTCGACAGATCGGCGTAATAAGCCGTCATGGTAAGGTTGCGGCAACCCGATTCGACGTGGGGATTGTTATCGTCGTTCCACTGCGTGTTTTTATATTCGGCAAGGCATACTCCGCTAATCTTTTCGTATACCCTGAGCGTTGCGGCTCTGCCGCCCATTCTGAACGATATCACACCGCTTCCGCCAAGAGTGAATTCCGAGGAGCGCAGTGCGTACGTTTCCGACTCGGGCGCGCATCCGGTGCCGTCGAGGTGGTACTTGCCGGCATGGTTGTAGCTTGCGCCCGTCCAGCCGAATTCTTTACCGCTTACCGCCTCTTTAAGATTCACATTGCCTTCCGATACCGTCCATCCGCTGAGATTGCCGGTCTCGAAATCTCCGTTGAGTATTTCGCCGTCGCCGGAAACAACGATAAGGAAAGTAGCGTCGGCGGCATAATCGCCGTAATGCAAGCTGTAATGCACGGTGTATATTCCCGGGCGGCTCATATCTACGGCAGTGAAGTTTTCGGTTACCGCGGTATCATTGTACACTACTTTATCTATTTGCGCGGTTATTTCGGAGGGGTCGACTTCACCGAACGCCCCGGTAACGTCTTTTATATATTTTGTAACGTCCACCGCGTTATTTGCGACTATCGCGTCGGAGACCGCAGCGTTATCCACTATCAGTATTTCGGGATTGAACGGATACGACGACGTGTCGCCGTAATATTCTCTGAGATCGTCACCGTCGACAGCGTCGTCAAGGTTCTGCGCCCAATTGTAAGTCTCGTTTACAAGCTCTTTTACGGCTTCTTCGGTCATGCTCACTCGTACGTCGTCCACGGTTATCGCCGCATAATCGTTCTGGCGCGAGTCGCCGTCCACGATCTTGATGTAAAGCACTTTGTCGATATATTCTCCCGCGTCAATGAATTTGCGGATAAGGTGCATAGAGCGTCCCGGATCCTTAAAGTGGTCGGCGCAGTCGACTTTCATCAATTCCTCGTCGGTCTCGCCGTCGCAAACAGCCACGTAGTTTTTGTCTGTTTTGCCGCCGCCGATCAAAAGGCTTATGTATCCGTCGCCTTTAAGAGTAAATTTGCCGGAGCGCAATACGCCCGTGTTGGCTTCGGGCACGTTGTAACCGTTAAGGAATTTATTTCCGTGCGCGTAATACTTGCGTCCCGCGTCGTGGAAAGTCTCGGTGGAAAGAGATATCGTCTTTTTCGAGAACGCGTTGCCCTCCACTACCAGCCAGTTGGTAAGACCGTCCTCGAAGTCGCCGTTGCGTATGGTGGTCTCGGAAGGATCTTCCTCAAAGGTCGGCGCGCCTATCTCGGCGAGCACGGCTTCGCGCTCGGCAACCGCGGCGGTAACTTCCGCTTCGGTTTTAAGAACTTTAAAGTCGTCGAGGTTGAGGTACGAATACCCGTTGCGGTCTCTGTCGTCATCGGTGATTTTTATTACCAGAGTTTTTCCGATATGCGCCGAAAGATCGACTATATTGGGCACAAGATGGTCGGTTATATACGGCGCGGAAAAGTCGTCGTTGCCTTTTTTGAGAAGGACGGTCCCCGAACTCTTTTCGATAAACTCTATGTAACACTTATCGGTGTTTTCGCCCGCGCCGATGCGGTAAGCAATCTTTCCTGTACCGGCAAGCTTAAACGGTTTACCGGTAAGCGTTCCCGTAAACGCCGCCATGCCGGCGCTGAGTCCGCTGAAAAAGTTGTTTCCGACTTTTCCCACGACAACGTCGTTTACTTTTTCGCCGTTTATCACTCCGTATTGACCGAACGCGTTACCGCTTGCGGTCCAGCCGGCAAGCGAGCCGACTCCGGCTTCGAATCCGCCGTTTTCTATCTCCTCGCCCACTTTTCCGTCGCCTTTACCGCCGCCGCAAGCGGCAAGCGTGAAAGACATGACCAAGATCATCAAAAGCGATAATAAGGTCAAAAGTTTCTTTTTCATCTTTTACCTCCCGGTTATATGTTTTTGTTTTTACTTGTTTTTTTACACGACGATGTCGTACTTTACGATATCGCGCACCGTCGCCGTTCCGCCCTCGGAAAAGAATTTTATTCCAGTATCGGAAGGCGAAGAGTACACGTTTGCCGTCAGCGTGCGCTCGCCGTCGTTTACAAACACTTCCGCCGACGATTTGTCCAAAAATATCCTGAACTTGACCTTGTTGTCTTTTACTTCGACCTGCGCGCTGCGCACCGACGCGTCGAGTTCTTTGCCGTCGCCCGATATGCTTGTGCCGCAACCTGACCGGTCGAAAGTCACAAGACCGGTAGAACGGTCGTAGTAAACAAGAGTTTCGTGTTCGTCGCCGCAAAACAGTTTTACTCCGGCGCGTCGGGCGACTCCGATATCCAGCGTAAATTGAAGTTCGACAGTAACGCCGAAAACGCCGTCGGCTCCCGCCTCGCCGTTTACTTCAAGCGCAGCGTGTTTCACTTCGTTTTTGCGGTATTTTTCTATTTCGCGTACGGGCGCTTGATATAGCTTGCCGTTTTTAAGCGTAAGTTCGCGCGGCAGAGTCGTAGCTCCCGCCCAGCCGTGCGCCTGCGTGGGAAGCGAACGCGACCACATCTGCATCCAGGCTATCATCACCGTTCTTCCGTCGGGCGTTCGCATTGTCTGCGGAGCGTAAAAATCAAGTCCGCTGTCTATCTCGTCCTCGCTCTCGCGCGTGAAAGCGCCCGTTCCGGTATCGAGACTGCCCACCATATACAAATTGGAATGCAGATTTTCGTGGCGCCAACCTTGCGTCGCCATGCCCTGCGGACTGCTTATTATGATATCCTTTCCGTCTATAGTCGCAATATCGGGGCACTCGTATATGCCCGCCGTAGTGCGGCGGTCGCGGTGCGCAACTCCCACGTAATCCCACTGTTGGAGATCGTTCGAAGAGTACAAGAGTATCTGCCCTTCGCCCGCATTGGTCTTCGAGCCTATCAACGCGTAGAATTTTCCGTTGCGTTTGAACACTTTGGGATCGCGGAAGTCGCTCTTGCTGGACCCCGACGGCACCGCGTCGGAGCCTATCACCATGCCGCGTTTGGTAAAGTTTATTCCGTCTTTGGATTCGGCGAGAGCCTGCGTTTGGTACGGATTATTTACCGCGGTGTACATAAGATACATGGTATCGCCGTCCACTATAGAAGTCCCGGAAAAACAACCGTCGGCGTCGAACTGCGTGTCGGGAGCAAGCGCGGTGGGCATTAGTTCCCACTTTATAAAATCGGAACTCGTATAGTGTCCCCAGTGCATGGGTCCCCATGCGGCGGAGTAAGGATGGAACTGGTAAAACAAATGATATTTACCGAATGCGTAACCGAATCCGTTGGGGTCGTTCATCCAACCCACCGGAGGCATGGCGTGGTACGTGTGGCGGTACGCGCTCTTACTTATCTTGTCCGCATTTTCGGCAATATACTTATCCACTGCTTTCGTTCTGCTCACTTGTTCGGTCTCTCCGCGATAATTAAGTATAAAATCGTCCACGTTGAGGTAATTGTAATTATCGGTGCCGGAGTCGAGGTCCACTATTTTCACCGCGGCTTTTTTCCCTTTGAATTCGCCGACGTCCACAGTGACCCTGTGCATGGAATCGTAATAGCCCGCCATGCCGAATTCGTCGTTGCCGCGCCGCGCGAGCTCGTTGCCCTTGGTATCCACGATGCTTACGTAGCATTTGGATGGATCGGAGCCGGCGCCTATCAAAAAGCCGATCTTATCGCCCTCTATGGTAAACGTTTCGCTTGTCAGCGAGCCCTGCGCTCCTTTGGGGGCCAAAGCTCCCGAGAAGAAAAACTCGCCCTCTTTGTAATAGTAATTTCCGTCTCTGCTCTTGTCGTCAAGCGACACGCAGTCGTCGGTAAACGCCGAGCCTTCGGCTGTCCAGCCTTTAAGCGTGCCGCGCTCGAATCCGGAATTATTGAATCCCTTTTCGGGCGCCGCGCCGCCGCCGCACCCCCCGAGAGCAAACGCCAGAGCAAGCGCCGCCGCCGTAACGGATCGTATCTTTTTCATAAATTCCCCCTATGACTTGTATATCGACTTCATTGAAGCGACTTTAAGATCCGCTATTTTTACCGTAGCGTTATCGGCGTATATTCTGAGTCCCATGGATTCGCGGTCAAAAGGATACGCTCTTGCCGAAACCGCGACTTTGCCGTCGTAAAACGCCTCCATCATGGAACGGTCGAGATATATCTCTATGGAAACGCGATTCCCGGTCGCCGTATACGAATCGTAAAAGTTGCCGGAAACGTTCTGCTTTCCGCTGAGTCCGGTATTAACTCCCGCTCTCCCGTTGCCGATATCGTAGTAATAGTCGGTGTACTCCGAGCCGTCGGAATTGCGGCGCACCTGCATGCCCACCACTCCGTTGCCGGAAAATTCAAACGTGACTTTTACGTGCAGCATGTCGCCTTTGACTTTTCCGAGTTCGTTGTTTGCAGCTTCAAGCGTCATATCATGCCCGTTTACAAGCGTCGCGTCCTCGTACTTTTCGATATCGGACAGCGGAGCGATATCCGCGGACTTGCCGTCGTCGGCAAGATATATCTCACGCGCAAGTCCCACCGAATGAGCCCAGCCCGAAAGATACTGGTCGCGTGGATCGCGCTGGTCCTGCATGATACTGAACATCACCGTTTTACCTGAAACGGGATCCGTAAGCGCGCTTGGACCGGTAAACACGTTATTACCGAAGTCGAAACGCTTGGGCGTTTTGTCGTCCGGCTCGAAGCGACACGCGCTCTTATTGAAATCGCCGAGAAGATAAAATATGTCGTTATCCGCTTTATCGGCGGGAGCCGGCGAAAATACGAACATATATTTGCTTTGACTGCCGTCCCGCGTCTTTATCGGCAACATTACCGGCAACTCCCAGGTGATGCCGTAATCGGACGAAAGCGTGTCGTCCTTATAAAGCTCGCCGCGGAAAGTCCAGTTTGTAAAAGAGTCGTCTTTCGTGGTGTAAACCAACGCCGCGCCCTTGCCCGCCGAACTTGACGAGCAGATAAGCATATACCATGTATCGCCCTCTTTGTAAACGAAAGGATCGCGGAATTCACCCGCTTTGCCCTGTCCCGCTTTCTGCTTTACAGCCAACGTGTCGGAGACCACCCACTCTTTAAGTTCGGGGTCGGAAAGGTCTTTGGGGCGTGCTATGCCTATGTTCTGGTTGGAGATAAGTCCCTGTCCCGCCGAGCCGAAACTGTCGTTGCCAGCGGTAAAGAATATAACGGGAGCACCGTCGGAATCGAAGTTTACGCCGCCCGACCATATTCCGTCGGGAGCCACCGTACCCGCAGTGGGCGTGATTATTTCTTTTAGCGGTTTCCAGTTGACCATATCGTCGGAAACAAGATGCCCCCAACAGATATTACGGAAATACGGTCCGTTAAGATTGAACTGGAAAAACAGATGGTATTTTCCGTTGTAATAAAACGGAGCGTGCGGCTCGTTCATCCAGTGCTGATACGGTCCGCCGTGGTACTGGGGCTTATGGTAGTCTTCGGTTAGCACGTTTTGGAGCCATATATCTTCAAAGGATATTTCTTTGAGTTTGTTTTGGTAAAGTCCGTCTAAAAACTGCTTTTCTATATCTCCGTCGGAAAGCGCTGCTTTATACATTTTAAGTTCGTCTATCAGTCCGCTGTGCATGTTGCACGTAGCGGTCGCATTAGACGTGCCGTTGCTGTTTCTCCCAACATACAGCCAGTCGTCGCAACCCGATATCTGCGCTCCCGCAAAAAATCCCTGCTCGTTCACCTTTTCGCCGTTGAGGTACATCCTCATGTTGCCGGCGGCTCCGTCGAACACCGCGACCACATGGTTCCATTCATACTTTACAAGCGGATTGCCGTTATCCCACAGCTTGAAAACCCTGTCGCCTATTCCCACCTGAAAGCTCCACGCGCCGTGACGCTGGTAACCGAGTATAAAACCCTGGTCGGTGTCTTCGCTGAACTGGCTCACAATGGCGGTGAGACGTTCGGTCCCTTTGTCCGCGGCATTCGGGTCGTCCCATTCGAACATGCGCGGGGCCACCCAGACGCTTACGGTAAGCGCGGAACCGCGCACGCGTATGTCTTCTTCGCTGTACCGCACGAAATTGGAATATCCGTCCATTAAAAGACTGCCGCCCTTTATGCCTCCGGCGCGCCACTGGGGGTCCTGCCCCTCGTCCTGATAAGCGGGGTCGGAAAGCACGTACCGCAACTCGGCGTCGGGCAGTTTGCCGGCTTTGTCATGCACGTCAGTCCCTTTTCCTTCGTTGAAATCAAGGTACATCAAAAGGTCGTCGTAATGAGGGTCGTCGTTTTTTCCGCAACCCGCTATAATAGCGACCGACGCTATGAGCGCTATCGCGATGAGAACGATAAATTTACAGCTCTTTTTCATATTCATTTCTCCTAATCATTTTAATCCCGAGAATGATACGCCCTCAATGATGTAACGCTGGCAGAATATATACACTATCGCAATGGGTATGGTCGAAAAAGTCAGCGCCGCCATTACCATGGAAAGGTCTTTGGGATTAAACGAATTTACAAGTTGTAAAAACACCTGCAACGGCATTTCGCTCTGCTTGCTGAACATCAATTGCGCGAAAACGTATTCGTTCCACGCGCCCATAAACGTGAATATGGCCACAGTAGCGAATATCGCTTTACTGAGCGGCATTATTATCTTAAAATACGTGCTGATCCTGCTCGACCCGTCTATGCGCGCCGCTTCTTCGAGTTCGCGCGGCATGCCCACGAAAAACTGGCGGAACATGAATATGTAAAACGCGCTCACAAAGCCGGGAAGCAGATATCCTACTACTCTGACGCTCTGCTCCAAAAGTCCCAATTTTTTGAGTATAACGTACATAGGAACTATGCTGGTCTCCACCGGAACAATGATAAGGAGCAACACAATAGTTCCGATGGTCTTAGAGCCGGGAAATTCGAGACGAGCAAGAGCGTAACCGGCAAAAGAATTTAAAAGCAACACTCCCACGATAGTCACCGTACAGTAAATAGCGCTGTTGATAATACTTCTTCCGAAATAATCGAAAGCATTGAACAGATTTTTGTACGAAACGAACCATTTGCTCACGTCCCACGTGGCAGGTAAAAACGTGCGCCACGACGACAACTGGGTGTAAATCTGGTCCTGCGTCTTAAATGACGAGACGACCATCCAAACTACCGGAAACAAAAACAGCACGCACAACAGCGCCAAACCTATTATCGCCGCGGTTTTAAGAGTTACGCCTGCGGGCGATATCTTACGCTTTACTTTTACAAAGTTGGGGAGAGTATGCGAATAATCCATTCTTTTTCCCTCCCTCAATCCTTAACGTCGGTAACTTTGCGCAAAGTAAGCGCTATAACCGACATGAATACCGTATAAATAAGCGCTATAGCGCTGGAATACGCTACGTCGCGGTACTTTATGCCCTGGCGGTAAATGTAAAACGACATTGTCATCGTGCTGTCGACAGGTCCGCCGTCGGTCATTATCATGGGTTGCGTCATGAGACGGAACGCGCCTATCAGCATAGTCACCAGCACAAACGAAAACGTTGGCAGTATGCTTGGAAGCGTTATCCTGAAAAACTTCGTCGCGCTTCCCGCGCCGTCTACGCCCGCCGCCTCGTAAAGTTCGGGCGGTATGTTTTTGAGTCCGGACAGGAATATCAGCATCTGATAACCGGCGCCCTGCCATGCCGATACGAAGACTATCACGTTCATCGCCTGCTTGGGACTTTCGAGAAACGGTTGCGGCGATACTCCGAAGGCACCCAAAAACGCGTTTATAAGCCCCTCCTGCGGGTTGAGCAGATTCATCCATAAAAAGGAGGTAACGGCAAGTGAAAGCATTACCGGGCAGAAAAACGCCCAGCGGAAAAACGTGTTCCCCTTTATTTTCGTATTGAGTATGAGAGCAAGCCCCAAAGCGGCAAGCAGTTGCAACGGCACTACCTTTACCACGAATTCCAAAGTGTTCTTAAACGCGTTCCACAAATACGGATCGGTAAAAGCGCGCTTAAACTGTCCGAATCCCGCCCACGCCACTTCATCGAGCCGCAAAAGATTCGCGTCGGTAAAAGCGTACGACAGGCTTATCACCATGGGCGCGATAACGAATATCGCTCCCAACACCACCGCGGGCAATATAAAAGCTATACCCACTATCGAATCGCTCTTTATATAAGTTTTACCCAAAAACTTATAGTAGATCGACTTGGGCTTTTTAACTTTTTCCATATGCGGCGCCTCGCTTACTTACCGCTGTCGGCGCCCTGAGCCTTCTCCAAAGCGTATTTTTCGAGATTGTAATCCGACTTGCCCGCTTTGGTCTGCACGTAATTTATTATTTCTTTATACGCGTCGCTCACCTTGGGATACTTGGCAAGCAGCGGACGCGGCGCGCTGGTGTTCACCAAAAGATCGCTTAAAGATTTTGCCGCGCCGCTTCCGAAAAGATCGGTGTCGGCAAGCAGCGATTTGTGCGTGGGAAAAGTACCGATGCTTTCATACATCAGTCTGCTCGATTCCGCTCCCGTAAAGTACGCCACTACGCGCGCGGCAGCATATTCGTCTTTGGCGGCTTCGGTGACCGAAAATCCCCACGAGCCGCAAGGCGACTTGACTTCGCCTTTGTTGCCGTCGGCGTCCTCGTATACCGGGAACGGCATGATATCGTATTTGTCTTTAAAAGTCCTGTAATCCTTGTCTATGGCGTCTATGAGCCAGGAGCCATATATCTCGAAAGCCACTTCCCCGCCGGGGAAAGCGTTGACGTTACTGCCTCTGTAAACCCAGCTCTTGGTAGCGTCCTGCTCGAAGATCTCGGTAAGCATGGAAATTCCGGCAAGCGACTTTTCGGAATTGAGACTGCCGGTGACTTTCTCGTTTGCATCGGCAAACGATCCGCCCGCGCTGTAAACGAGCGGCGAATAAAGATACATGCTTCCCTCGTCGCCTCCGAAGCCGATATTGAGTTTTATCTTATACGGAAGTTCTTTCTTTCCTTCCTGTTTGAGTTCCTTGTTTTTTGCGATTATTTTATCCATTGCCTCCTCGACATCCTTCCAGGACCACGGAGCGGCAATGGTGCCGAAGTCGGCGTCTGTATAACCGACCTGTTTTAATACTTCCTTATTGTAATACAAACCTGCGGGAGAATCCATTCCCGACAGCGCGTACAACTTGTTTTTATAAGTGGATTGCGTGATCACGCTGTTTACGTAGCTGTCTTTTTCTTCGGTAGTGATATATTCGTCAATGGGAATTATTACGTTTTCCGCCGCGTAAGCGGTGATGTTGGGGCTGTCTACGGCAAATACATCAGGCAACCCCCCCCGAGTATCTCGCTGGTTATAGAGTCCGCAAGCGCTTTTGCGGAGTTCTTAAAGTCCAGTTTCACCCTTATGGTACGCCCGTCTTGGGTCTTTAATCCCAAAGCGTTGAAGTTATCGGCGATAGTGCGGTACACGATGCCCTCGGGCTCGGCTTCCGACTTATGTAACCACAGCTTAACTACTTTTACGTCGGCGGTATCTTCGTCGCCGCCGTCGCCTCCGCAGGCTGCAAAACCCGTTACGCAAAACATCATGACAAACGCAAGCACAACGGTCATCCATCTTTTTTTCATCATTTTCTCCTCCGATAATGATTTTTATTTTTTATTGCGCGAACAATTAAAATAACGTTTTTTCAAACTCGGACTTACACAACGCAGGACACTTAAACGGAATATTGGAATCGTTTCCAAAAAGGTCCTAAAAAATGTGGAATCCGTTCGGACGATCTTATAAAAGTAGCAAATGGCCGAATACGCCAAATTTTATAAAAGCCTCGGAATCGTTTCCACTCGTAATTATATATTAACACAACATTACCGCATTGTCAATACCTTTTTGAAATTTTTTTTGCAAAAATTACCTGCGGCGCACCACATAACGGCAACGCCGATTCAGCTTTTTTATGTTTTTATATATACCATCGCGACAAAAATATTACAAGCGATACGATATTTCTCTTTTGCGCATAAATATAGCTTTTTTGCTTTGCCCGATATCATGCCGGCAAAAAAATAATCCCGCGTCATGCGGGATCGTTATTTTTATTCGCCAGTTTTTCCGTCATGGCTTTTATGCCGCGATAAATATCGTTGTAACATGTATCGAAATCGCGGGTATACCACGGGTCGGACACGTCGTCGTCGCTTCCCGAGTAACTCATGAGTTTTACGCATTTATTCTTGTGACGCGCGCCGAGTATACGGACCGCTTCGCGAACATTTCCTTCGTCCATGCAGACAAACAAGTCGTAATTTTCGGCATCGCGCGGAACAAGTTTTGCCGCACGCTTACCCGAGCAGTCGATCCCTTTGCAACGCAACAGGGACGCCACGGGAGGATAAACCGGATTTCCGATGCCTCCGTATATCTCCTCGTCGGAAACCGCCGACGAAGAAACCTCGAACATATCCTCCGTACCCGCCTTTTTTATTATATCGCGGCACACGAATTCAGCCATAGGACTACGGCAAATATTTCCGTGGCACACAAACATTATCCTGTACATAATCGTTCTCCGTAAAAATCATATTGTACGTCAATCATAACAATATCGCAATTCCGCTCAGTGCCCCGCCGCAACTCCGAACATAAGCACGGCAACGCTTTTCGCAAGCATTACGAGCTGCAACAGCCATGTAAAACGCACCTACTTGCCGTAGCCCACTTCCGCCATACCGAGCCCTACAAGTATTACCGCGTTTGTGGGAACCAGCACGTTTGCAAATCCGTCGGCAAGTGTAAAAGCAAGAACTGCCGAATTGTACGATACTCCCATGCTTGCACACATGGGGGCTAAAATGGGAATCATGAGTATAGCCTTTGCCGACGCCGAACCGATAAACAACTGTAAAAACAGCCCCAACGCAAAAATCAGCAATACCGCAACGTATGAGTTGCGCCTTGTAAAAAACCTATCGCTCCGTTTACCACGGTATCTATTATTTTGCCTTCGGCAAGTATGTGTTTTACCGCCGACACAAACGTTATCATTGCACGGCGGGCAACATACCGAGCAGTCCTTTGCCGAAATACGCAAAAGTCTTTTTCGCGCTTTTCGTGAGCACAATGTCGCACGCGAGTCCGCCGATCAAAAAGCCCGCGGCAAACATAGGCACGCTTAGTCCGGACAGCGCGGGAATAGTAGCGGTAAGGATTATCAATACCGGCAATGCGGCGAAAAACACGCAATACGTCCAAACTGTCTTTTTATCTCCGGCTTGGTCAAATGTCTGCGGCAAGCTTTCACGCTTTGCAGAATCGAAAAGATACGTAAGCGACGCCGCAAGTTTGGCGTTTATCCTGCGTATGTGTAAAAATACGAACAGCGCCAAAACGCCGAACACCAGCAAAAACACCGCGATCCTCAGTCACACTCCGCTCATCACGGGAATGCCGAACAATTCGAACGCAACGCCCACGGAAAACGGATTGATTTCGCGGTGCAAAACCCGAAACACGAACCGAGCATGCACCATGCCGGTAAACGTATCGTATCCCAGCGACAAGTAAAGCGCGATCATCACAGGCATCAATATTATTACACGCCCGGCCGCCAAAAAATCGAACGCACATAATACAAATACAGTGTAACATTACACCACCCCGAAATGTCAAGCAAAACCGACAAATACGCTCCGTCACATACAAAAAAAAGAAACGACCGCTGTATACAGCAACCGTTTCTTAATGAAATGCGGCAATTACCTACTCTCCCGGCTCGTTGCCAAGCAAGTACCCTCGGCTCCATGAGGCTTAACTTCCGTGTTCGGTATGAGAACGGGT
>CATKCE010000027.1 GCA_949744905.1 uncultured bacterium | reverse complement strand
ATCGTTGCTAATTTCAAATTCTTCTGCAAGCTCAGGATAATTGGCAAGTGTAGAGTCTGCTAATTGATCGTATAACTGACGTGCTTTGGCAATCGAAGCAGATACTCCGAACGAGCCGTTTAAGAAAACATCTATCAGGAAAATTTTTGCTTTCTCATTACCTCCGTCAGCCGCTTTTTGCATACAATACAAAACATTGGCATCACTTTTTTTGACACCGAATCCGCTTATATAAAGTTTTCCGTATTCATACATCGCATCTGTATTCCCAAGTTGAGAACTTCTTTTCAACCATAATACAGCGTCATTATATTCGCTTTTCGCAATAAATCGAATAGCGCATGTGTATGTTGCCTGTCGATCTTCACGCAATTTATTTATGTTAAAGCCGCAATAGGGGCAATAAGAAATTTGCTCTGCGTGTAAAATGCGCTCACAATTTTCATTTGGACATAACATAACTTATCTCCTTCGTGATAATAAATCAATATAGCATATTTACAAAGAAAAATCAACGAATTAAAAGTTGCTTGGCTACTCACAAGCTGTTAATCCAAAAAAGAAATCCGAATCAATCACGTGTTACAATGATTGAGTTCGGATTATTTCGTTTTGCGCCTTTATAATAAGTTATTATTACTAAGCCATACGATAAAGGCGAATCCGTCTCCTACCGGAAACGGGTTCGCCTTTAACTTGTCTGGTGACTCCATCGGGAATCGAACCCGAGTTACCGCCGTGAAAGGGCGATGTCTTAACCGCTTGACCATGGAGCCGTAATAAACAGCTTATACAGTATAGCAAATATTCGGGCAAATTGCAACCGTTTTTACATAAAAAATTCAGTTGACGAATTTTTTATTTGGAGTACGATAACGGCAATTGCGAATACGCCGCCTGACCGCGCGTTAAAAAGTTGCGGATATTCGCTGTTTATGTTAAAATAATATCGGAAATTCGTGTCGGCTTTTACAATCAACACCATAAAAACGACGGGAGCATATCCTATGGAAACGGAAAAACTCAATGCCTGGAAAGAGTTGTTGCTCGATACAGGAAAACGCAACAATCTGATAAACTTCAAAGACTCCAAAACTTCCTCGGCGGAAATACTCGCGCCGGATTTCGACGAGATATTTTCCGTCGCGGCTCACGCGGGAAAACTCGAAGTGTACGAGCCGGAGCAGGAACTGTACGACGACATATTCGACGACGAAGAAAAAGAAAACATGTCGGTAGCAACATACCTTTCCGCCTACGCGCACAGACTGGGGCGCAGACAGTTACTGATATACAATCAGTCGTCAAAACCGCTTACCGCGCTTGACAATATACGCCGCAAAGCCGCCGCCGCGCTGGAAGAAACCGGTATAAACATATCATACATCGCTTTCGGATTTATCCGCTGGTTTGAAAACGACGATCGCGAACATGCAATGCGAGCGCCGATCCTGCTCGCCCCCGTAACCATAGAGCACGATTCGTCGGTCTCTCCGTACTATATAAAAGCGATAGACGACGACATAATAGTAAACCCGACTTTCGCCTTCAAACTCCACAGCGACTACGGTATCGACCTGCCGGAATTTGACGAGGACGACGACGTATCGGCGTTTTTCGATTCGGTCGCGGAACTTGTATCAAAACTCGGATGGACGGTCTACCGCGAATGCAGGATAAGCGTTTTTTCTTTCCAGAAGCTCAACATGTATAAAGACCTCGACGACAACGCTTCCGAAATCGTAAAAAACATAAACGTGCAAAAGATAATGGGAAAAGAAATCGATTGCCAAAATGAGCCGCCGTATTCCCCGCCCGCGGATCCTTTGGTAAATCTGCACAACGTAGTAGACGCCGATTCAAGCCAGGCGGAAGCGATAACGCTTGCAAAATCGGGCAAAAGTTTTGTGTTGCAGGGGCCGCCCGGCACCGGCAAAAGCCAGACCATAACCAACATTATCGCCGAATGTTTATACGACGGCAAAAAAGTTCTGTTCGTATCGGAAAAACTCGCCGCTCTCAATGTGGTGTACGAAAAACTCAAACGCGCGGAATTAAACGAATTTTGCCTCGAACTTCACAGCCACAAAGCAAACAAACGGCGCATAATAAGCGAACTGAGCGATACGCTTAAAACGGGAAAAAGCGGATTGTCGCAAAAAGCCGAAAAGGAATTGCAGATAAAACAACAGTCGCTTGAAGCGCTTAACTCTTATGCGTGCGAATTGCATAAGCCGCGCGAAGTTATCGAAAAGTCTCTGTTTTGCATATACGGCGAAATATCCTCCCGCCGAAACGCTCCCGATACCGGATTTGTAATAAAAAACATAGAAAATAAAGGCGAAACCTATTATGAAAACGCGGAAAAACTGTTATCGGGCTACGCCGACTATACGGAATACGTAGGCTCGGACTTCCGCCGTAACGTATGGTACGGCTATGCGGATACAAACGTTTCGTTTGAATCGACGGCCGCGCTGAAAGTCGATCTCAAAACCGCCGCCGCGCTTTGCCGCGAGTTGACGGTCATTTCACAAGAACTGCGCGGTAAATACGGCATAGCGGTCGAAAACCTGCTACAAGCCCGAGCATGTAACGAATTTTTACAACTCGCCGCTAAGGAAAGTTTTGCGGCTCCCGCGCTTCTACGTCCCGATGCGGCGACCCTTGCATACGACGCCGCGCTGAAAATGCGGCCGCTTGCGGCGGATATCCTCTCTCTTAATGCCGATATCGACGAAGGATACGATTCCGATATATATAAACTCGACTGCCGCACTATGTACAAAAAGATCACAAGACGTTATTCGGGCTTTTTCTCGCGGCTTTTCGGCGGCGAGTACAAACAGATAATAAACGAGTTGCGTCTGTATAGGCGCAACGGCAAAAAGCCCAAATACCGCGATGCCGCGGACATTTTGCGCAAACTGTGCGACCGCGCCGATAAGACTGAAAAATTCAACGAACTCTATTGTTCGGTCCCCGCTGCGTCCGGTCCGCTTTACAAGGGAGTAAACACCGACTTCGAGAAACTGATCGCCGAACTTACCTATCTTATCGATATGCACGCGACCGGCATATCGTTCGGTAAACTTGCGGAAATGTCCGAAAGCGACTTTCGTGCGATCAAAGACGCATTTGCCGCTTTCGCCGCCCGTACCGCGCAGGCGTTTACCGCAGTCGACGCGCAGGAGCGTATGCGCGCGCGGTTTGACGCCGCGTTATACGACGTGCAAAAAGCGAACATATCGGTTCTTGCGGAAAAATACGAAAACTGCCTTAGCAACATAGACAAACTCGACAATTGGTGCGGATTTACAAAACTTCTGCGACTATTAAAAGACGCCGAACTTTACGACTACGTAACAGGCGCAATAGACAAAGAACTTGCGCCCGAAGATATCGTCCCCTGCTTCGGAAAATTATTTTACACCCGTTGGGCGGACGCGATCATACGTTCTTCGCCGATACTTACGGAAACGTCGCGCGTCCCTCATGACCGGGCGGTAAAAACTTTTAAGGAAAAAGACACTCTCGATTTTGAAATAAACAAAGCTCGGATAAAAGCCGTATTATCGGCAAAACGCCCCTCTACCGACATGGTGGCGGCCGGCAGCGCGGTAGCCGTTCTGCTGCGTGAAAGCGAAAAGAAGCGTAAACAAAAAGGAATACGTCGTCTGCTTTCCGAAATAGGAGAGCTTGCGCAACTGCTCAAGCCCTGTTTTTTGATGTCGCCTTTATCGGTCAGCACCTTCCTTTCCTCCGACATGCAGTTCGACACCGTCATCTTTGACGAAGCGTCGCAAATATTCCCCCAAGACGCGATCGGCGCGATATACCGCGGCAAACAGCTCATAGTGGTGGGCGATTCCAAGCAGATGCCGCCGGCAAACTTCTTTACGGCGATAGCAGGCTCGGACGACGAATCCGAGGACGACGAGGCGGGCTCCTTTGAATCGGTTTTGGATATCTGCGCGGCGTCCATGCCGCAGTTGCGGCTTAAATGGCATTACCGCAGCCGCACCGAACAACTCATTGCGTTTTCCAATAAAAACTTTTACGATAACGAACTTATCACATTTCCCGCCCCGCAGAGTAAACGCCCGGGACTTGGCGTCGATTATATTTTTACCGACGGAACTTTCGACCGCAAAAGCAAAAACAACCGCGTAGAAGCGGAAAAAATCGCCGATCTCGTTTTCGAACACGCGGAAAAACATCCCGGCAAAAGTCTTGGAGTCGTAGCCTTCGGAATATCCCAACAAACGCTTATAGAACGCATAATATCCCGTAGACGCCGACTGGACCCGTCCAAAGAAGAATTTTTCAAAGCCGACAAAAACGAGCCGTTTTTCGTAAAAAATCTCGAGACCGTACAAGGCGACGAGCGCGATACCGTAATATTCAGCGTGGGTTACGGCAGAGACACGCAAGGCAGGCTTTTACTTAACTTCGGACCGGTAAACCGCGAGGGCGGCGAGCGTCGTCTCAACGTGGCGGTAACTCGCGCGAAGTGTCACGTGATACTGGTGTCGTCCATGCACTACACGGACATCGACCTGTCCCGCGTCAACTCGGAAGGCGCCAGACTTTTGCGCGAATACCTCGATTACGCCGAAAACGGAAATATCGCGCTTAGCCGTAGCGTGAGCGTAAACAAATTCAATTCTTACGATTCGCAATTCGAGATCGAAGTATGCGAATTTTTGCGCGCAAACGGCTACTCGGTCGATACGCAAGTAGGCTGTTCGTCTTTTAAGATAGACCTTGCGGTAAAACGACCGAATTCGTCGGACTACCTTCTTGCGGTGGAGTGCGACGGCGCAAGCTACCACTCCTCCAAAACCGCCCGCGACCGCGATCGCCTGCGCCAGGAGATCCTCGAACGAATGGGTTGGAAGTTTTACCGCGTATGGTCCACGGACTGGTTCAGGAACAATACCGCCGAAAAAGAAAAACTTCTCGAAGCGGCAAAAGAAGCCGTTTCCGCGCCCGCCCCGGAAATACGGGACAGTAAAAATATTGCCGAACAAGAGATCGACTTCGACGTTCCTTTGGAAGAAAAGAATTTCTCCTTCCCCGTATATGTAAAAGCCGACGAAAAATCCATCGCCCGACGCCGCAACGGACATCTGCAATATATAGTGCGCGATATTTTGGAAACCGAATCTCCTCTTTCCGAAGACTGGCTGTTGCGTCGACTGCTCTTTTTATTCCGACGCACCAAAGTGACGGCTGCCGTAAAACAGGAATATGATGCGAGAATGCTCAGATGCGAACGATACGGCATAATACGCAAAAACGGATATCTTTACTCCGACGGCAAACCGCTGCCCGTAATGCGCGTTCCCGCCGAATACGACGAGCCGCGCGAGATAAAATATATCGCGCCCGAGGAGCTTGCCTCCGGACTGTATATTCTTTTGCGTCAAAACATATCGGCGGACAAAGCGGGCTTGTTCCGTCTTGCCGCCAACCAGTTAGGGTTTACCCGCGTCGGCGAGGCGGCGGACGCCCGCATGGAACAGGCGATTGCGCTTTTGAAAGACCGCATAAACGTCGACGGCGACAAATTGACCTTGAAATAAACTCTTATACCGTCACTTAAAAACACCAAAAAAGCGTCCGTTGCATTTGCGGACGCTTTTTATATTTGTAATAATTTTGTTTACTCGTATTCCACGACGTCTATCCACTTGTAAAGCAGTTCGCGTTCTTCGGGTTTGCCTTTTACAGACTGGCTCGCCGCGACTATCGGCAGCCATTTAAGCACATACTGCTTTGCGGTATCGCTCTTTTTGCAGAACAGTTTAAGATATTTTTCCGCAAGCTCCTGTTTGCCTCCGAGACAGAACAAGAGATACGTCCTCGCCGCGTCGGCGGAAGCGTTGCCCTGCGTAGCGTGCGCCCAGTCGATTATATAAGCGTCTCCTTTTGCGGTTATTATGATGTTTGAGGGGTTAAAGGCGCCGTGGCCCAGTTTGGTATGTTTGGGCATGCTTTCCAATCTCACGTTGAGTTCGTATCGCACGGTGGCCGAAAGTTCGGTCTCGTTTATCTTGCGGGCCATCTTGTCTTTGAGTTTGTTGAGAAGCGGAACCTTTTTTTCATGCATTTTAAGTTGAAGATCCACGAAAGTACCGAGGTATTTATCGGTTTGAGCGGGATTTTCATCCATCAGCTCGGCCAACGTCTTGCCCTCGATATGGTCCATTACGATAGCCCATCTCCCGTCGTCGAGACGGGTAACGTCGCATATTTTGGGGATCATTACTCCCGCTTCTTCCACGCGCGCCTGATTGAGCGCTTCGTTAAGAACGTCGGACTTGCGCTTATCCGCCGCGAAAACTTTGATTATTTTGTCTCCGTCGCGGTATATGGTCTTGTCTGCTCTTTCCGCCACTATTTTTTCAAATTTCATTTTTATATCCTCCCTTATTCTCGATTACTTTTTGCTCTTAGCCGTGCCGTAGTAAGCGTTGAGATACATCTGCTTTATTTCGCTCATAAGCGGATAACGGGGATTCGCGCCGGTGCACTGGTCGTCAAATGCAAGCTCGGTCATCTCGTCGAGAGTTTCGAGGAACGTTTTCTCATCAACGCCGTAATCGGCAATGGTCTTCTTGATGCCCACCTGTTCTTTAAGCGCGTCTATAGCTTTGAGCAGATTGTCAAACTTTTCGGTATCGTTTTTGCCCTGCAAGCCGAGGAACGACGCAATCTCGGCATAGCGCGCAAGCGTATGGGGATAAGCGTACTGCGAAAACGTTCCCATTTTGCGGGGATTTTCGGCAGCGTTGAACTTCATGACTTCGTTTATAAGGAGAGCGTTGGCTATGCCGTGGGGCAAGTGATGGAAAGCTCCCAACTTGTGCGCCATGGAGTGGCATACGCCCAAAAACGCGTTTGCAAAAGCTATACCGGCCATGGTGGAAGCATCCGCCATGTTTTCGCGCGCCTTGGCGTCGGCGGCGCCTTTTTCGTAAGCCGCGGGAAGATTCTCGAATATGAGTTTAAGCGCGACCAGCGCCTGACCGTCGGTGTACGGAGTAGCAAGCATACTGGCGTACGCTTCAAGAGCGTGCGTCATGGCGTCGATACCCGATGCGGAAGTAAGTCCGCGGGGCATGTTCATCATAAGGTCGGCGTCGATTATAGCCATTTTGGGCAAAAGTTCGTAATCGGCAAGCGGATATTTGATATTAGTGCTCTCGTCGGTGATTACCGCAAACGGAGTCACTTCGCTACCGGTACCGGCGGAAGTGGGAACAGCAATAAAGTACGCCTTTTCGCCCATTTTGGGGAATGTATACACGCGCTTGCGGATATCCACAAAGCGCATTGCCATGTCCATGAAATCCGCGTCGGGATGTTCGTACAGCACCCACATAATCTTGCCCGCGTCCATAGCCGAACCGCCGCCCAAAGCGATTATACAGTCGGGCGCAAACGCTTTCATGGCTTCGGCGCCCTCGCGCGCGCATCCCAAAGTCGGATCGGGCAACACGTTGAAGAACGTGGTGTGGGCTATTCCCATCTGGTCGAGTTTATCGGTGATAACTTTGGTATAACCGTTTTTGAACAAAAATTCGTCGGTAACTATAAAGCAACGCTTTTTGCCCATCACCGTTTTGAGCTCGTCGAGCGCAACGGGCAAACAGCCTTTTTTATGATATACTTTTTCGGGAAGCCTGAGCCACAGCATATTTTCTCTCCTTTCGGCTACGGTTTTGATATTGAGCAAATGTTTTACGCCTACGTTCTCCGATACGGAGTTTCCGCCCCACGAGCCGCAGCCCAAAGTGAGCGAAGGCGCGAGTTTGAAGTTATAAAGGTCGCCTATGCCGCCGTGACTGGAAGGCGTGTTCACGAGTATGCGGCAGGTCTTCATGCGGGCGGCAAACGCCGCGATTTTCTCGGTCTCGGTGTGCTCGTTGATATAAAGCGAAGAAGTGTGTCCGTATCCTCCGTCGGCAACAAGCTGTGCCGCCTTGTCAAGCGCGTCGGAAAAATCCTTGGCGCGGTACATGGCAAGCACCGGGCTGAGTTTTTCGTGCGCAAATTCTTCGTCGAGCGAAACGCTGGTCACTTCGCCTATTATTATCTTGGTATCCTCGGGCACGCTCACGCCTGCAAGCGCGGCGATGGTGTGCGCCTTTTGCCCCACTATCTTTGCATTGAGCGCTCCGTTTATGATTATGGTCTTGCGCACCTTTTCGCATTCTTCGGCATTGAGGATGTAACATCCGCGCTCTTTGAATTCCTTTTTGACCGCGGAGTACGCTTTATCGAGCACTATGACCGATTGCTCGGACGCGCATATCATGCCGTTGTCGAAAGTCTTGCTGTGTATGATGGAGTTTACCGCGACGGTAACGTCGGCGGTATCGTCTATTATCGCGGGAGTATTGCCGGCCCCCACGCCCACGGCGGGGTTGCCGGGAAAGTATGCCGATTTTACCATGCCGGGACCGCCGGTGGCAAGAATGATGTCGGCACTTTTCATGAGCGTATTGGTCATGTCAAGACTGGGAACGTCCACCCACGAGATTATCCCCGCGGGAGCTCCGGCGGCGACGGCGGCTTCAAGCACCACTCGCGCGGCTTCTATCGTACAATTTTTCGCGCGGGGATGCGGGCTTATTATTATGCCGTTACGCGTTTTAAGACAGATCAGCGATTTGAAAATGGCAGTGCTCGTAGGGTTTGTGGTGGGTATTACCGCCGCAACTACGCCGATCGGCTCTGCTATTTTCTTAATACCGTAAGACGCGTCTTCTTCTATAACTCCGCAGGTCTTGGTATCTTTGTACGCGTTGTAAATGTACTCGGCGGCATAATGGTTTTTTATCACCTTGTCTTCCGCAACGCCCATGCCGGTTTCTTCCACCGCCATTTTGGCAAGCGGAATGCGCATTTTGTTGGCAGCCGACGCCGCAGCAAGAAAGATCTTGTCTACCTTTTCCTGCGAAAACGTAGCAAATTCTCTCTGCGCCGCGCGCACTTGTTCGATACGTTCGAGCAAGCTCTCAACGCTGTCTACGATAGCAGTTTTTTCCATTTTTTATATCTCCTTAAAATTAAGTACGTAATTAAATATTTTCTTCCCTGCGCAGGTTGTCTTCCAGCCTCTTGCTCAACACTGCGAGCGACGCCGCAAGGTCTTCGTTTTTTACCACCACGTTATCCGGCAGACTCAAATGTGCCGGAGCGAAATTCCATATCGCGCGGATACCGCTTTTCGCCATCGTGTCGGCCGCGTTTTGCGCCGCGGCTTTGGGAACGGTCAATATCCCAACCTGAACATTGAGCCTGCGCACGGTGCTCGGCAAAGCGTCGTAACTAAGCACCGAAATGCCGTTGATCTTTTTTCCCACGACGCCCGCGTCGGTATCGAAAGCGGCTACTATGTTGAGTCCGTAATTTTTGAAACCCTCGTATTTGAGAAGAGTGCTGCCAAGGCTTCCCACTCCGCACAGTACGGCGTCGTGCGTGTTCCGAAGCCCCAAAAAACTCTCTATGCTCTCTATGAGCTCGCGCAGGTTAAAGCCCAGTTTTGGTCTTCCCGACGCCGAGGATACCAGCGAAAGATCTTTACGGACCTGAACGGCGTTTAACCGCAATTCGTCTGCCAACACAGTGCTGGATATGTTTTCGTCGCCCGCCTTTAATTTGTCACGGAGAAACCGCAGATATACGGGTAACCGCGAGATCGTCGCTTTAGACGCCACGACGTCCTCTTTGACTTCTATCATTTATCGCACCTTGCCTTTTTGCCGACAATAATTATATCGATAAATTATTATCGATATAATTATACCGCCTTAGTAAAAATATGTCAACGGATTTGCAGCGGTCGCAACATTTTTTTATTCAAAAAACCGACCTATAATAAACGGATCGGTTTTTTGTTATAGTATATTTTCGGCTTCGAGAAAATTATTCGGTCGCAAACTGGCTGTTATACAAGTCGGCGTAAAAGCCGCCCTTTTCCATCAGGTCGTTGTGGTTGCCGCTTTCGATAACGTCGCCGTCGCGCATCACGAGTATAAGATCGGCGTTCTTTATGGTGGAAAGTCGGTGCGCTATGACAAAGCTGGTGCGTCCCTTTGTAAGAGAATCCATTGCCTCCTGGATAAGCACCTCGGTACGCGTATCAACGCTGCTCGTCGCCTCGTCGAGTATCAGCATGGGCGCGTCTTCGACCATCGCGCGGGCAATAGTTATCAACTGTTTCTGCCCCGCCGAGATACTGGTTTTGTCATCAAGCACGGTATCGTATCCGTGCGACAACGTGCGCACAAAGTGGTCGAGCCCCGCCGCCTTTGTCGCTTCATGCAGTTTTTCCGGCGAAGTATCCTGTTTTGAATAGAGAATATTATCGCGCACCGTACCGTCGAAGATCCAAGTGTCCTGCAATACCATGCCGAAGATATCGTGTACATTCTCTCTTGTAAGGTCGCGTATATCCACACCGTCTATGGTTATGCTTCCGCCGTTTATCTCGTAAAACCTCATCAGCAGGTTTACCATGGTAGTCTTGCCCGCGCCGGTGGGTCCCACTATGGCAACTTTTTGCCCGGGATACACGTGTGCGGAAAAATCGTTTATTATCGTTCGCTCGGGATCGTATCCGAATCTGACGTTTTTAAACTCCACTTCGCCGCGCACTTCTTTGAGTTCGGCTTTGGGTTCGTCGGGCGTCAATTCTTTCTCGGAAAGAAATTCAAACACACGCTCGCTTGCCGCCGCCGCGCTCTGCAAGCTGTTCATCGCCTGCCCAATCTGCGAAAGCGGACTTGTGAACAAACGCACGTATATCATAAACGATATTATAACGCCCACTTCTATTTTTCCGTTTATTGCAAGCGCGCCGCCCACAACGCATACGGCTACAAATCCGAGATTGCCCACAAACATCATTATCGGCATCATAAGACCAGACAAAAACTGCGATTTCCACGCGCTCGAACACAATTTGCCGTTTATCGCGTCAAACGTCCGCTTTGCCTGCTTTTCTCCGCCAAGCACTTTTACCACGTTGTGTCCCGAATATATCTCCTCGACGTGTCCGTTGACCGCGCCGAGATTTATCTGTTGCGCCAGGAAGTATTTTTGCGACTTAGACATTATCAGTATCATGAATACAAAGCCGAGCACCGTCGCGCCTATTGCGGTGAGCGCCATTATCCAATTGATGGTAAACATCATTATCAGCACGCCCGCAAGCATAGTCGCCGCTGTGACCAGCGTCACAACGCTCTGATTGAGCGACTGAGCGATAAGATCGACGTCGTTTGTAACGCGGCTGAGAATATCTCCGAAGGAATTTCCGTCGAAATATTTGAGCGGAAGTTTGTTTATTTTGCGCGATATGTCGCGACGCAACGATTTTGTAGTGCGCTGAGTTACCGAATTCATTATAAAACCCTGCACGTACGACAGCACCGCGCCCACCGAATAAATAGTCACCAAAAACAGCGCGATCTTTACTATTTTATCGTACTGCATAGGCTCGGAAGGAAATATCCAAGCGCCTTCGAAGAACTTGGGTACGGCGGCGGCGATATAATCGCTTATATTACCGACATATTTGGGTCCGATTATCGAAAACACCGCCGAAGCCACGGCAATGAGTACCGCTATAATTACGGCGGGCAAAAGTTTTTTACAGTATATTATAAGTTTTCCCAAAGCCCCGCGCATATTTTTCGCCTTTTGCACGGGCGCGTTATTTCCGTTCATAGGGGGCATATCACAGTTCCTCCTTGCTAAGTTGCGAATAAGCGATCTGGCGGTACACCTCGCACGAATCCATAAGTTCGGAATGCGTGCCCTGTCCGACGACTTTGCCTTCGTCCAGTACGAGTATCTTATCCGCATCCAAAATGGTACCTATGCGCTGGGCTACTATTAGCCTCGTGGAATCTCCGGTCTCCTTTTTGAGCGCGGAACGGAGCACGCGGTCGGTCTTGTAATCGAGAGCAGAAAAACTGTCGTCGAAAATAAATATTTCGGGGTCGCGTATCACCGCGCGGGCAATGCTCAATCTCTGTTTTTGTCCGCCCGAAACGTTTGTGCCGCCCTGCGCTATCGGCGCGCTATAAGTTCCTTCCATTTTTTCGACGAAGTCCTTGCCCTGCGCGATCTCAACGGCTCGTTTTACGTCTTCCTCGGTGCGCTGTTCCGCGCCGTAACCGTAGTTCACGTTACTGTCGACCGTGCCGGAAAACAGCACTCCGCGTTGCGGAACGTATCCGAGCTTACGGTGCAGGTCCTCTATCTTGTAGTCCTTTACGTTTACTCCGTCGACTAAAACCTCTCCTTTTGTCACGTCGTAAAAACGGGGGACAAGATTTATGAGCGTGCTCTTTCCGCTGCCGGTAGAACCTATGAACGCCACCGTATCGCCCTTTCCCGCCTTAAAACTCACGTTTTCTATAACGTATTCGTCGGAATCGGGATACTTGAAACTGACGTCGCGGAATTCCACTTCGCCGGTCACTCCCTCGGGAGGAGTTACGGGTCGCGCGGGATCGGAAACCGCCGGCGCTACGCGCAAGACCTCGTTGATACGGCGGGCCGAAACAAGCGCGCGCGGCAAAATTATGAATATCATGACAAGCATCATAAACGACATTATCACCTGCATGCCGTACGCCATGAAAGAAGTCATGTCGCCGTACAGCGCAGGCCGTTCGAGCATGGCGGCGTCTTTAATGAGAAACGCGCCTATCCAGTATATTGCCAGACTCATGCCGCTCATTATTATGTTCATGACGGGATTCATTACCGCCATCACTCTGCCGGTATAAAGATAATTTCTTGTAAGCGCGGCGTTGGCGTCGGCAAACTTGGCTTCCTGATAATCTTCGGCGTTGTAAGCACGCACCACGCGCACTCCCGTAAGGTTTTCGCGCGTGACGTTGTTGAGATTATCGGTAAGCGACTGTATTTTACGGAAGCGGGGCAATGCAAAAATCACGACTACCAGTATAAGCATTACAAGAATACCGACGGCGGATGCCACCACCACCGACCATTCCCAACTTTTGCCGAGAATTTTTATTATCGCCCAGACAGCCATGACAGGCGCCTTTATGATCGCCTGCGCTCCCAGTACAAGCAGCAGTTGCACCTGAGTTACGTCGTTTGTGGAGCGTGTGATAAGGCTTGCCGTGGAAAATCTGTTGATCTCTTCCATGGAAAAACTCTGCACTTTTTCAAATACCGCCGCCCGAAGATTTTTTGCAAACGACGCGCTTATCTTGGCTATAAAAAAGCCGACAACTACCGCCGAGCACAAACTGCCGCCGGCGCACGCCAGCATTTTTCCGCCCGCAACGAGTATGGAACGCAGACTTTTGCTTCCCGATACGACCAGCGTCGTTATCTCGGCGGTGTATTCGGGCATGGTAAGCTCCAACCATACTTGCAGAACTATCAAGCCAACGCTTACCGCCACCAGCAGCCAATCGCGTTTGGAAAGATACTTAAACAATTTCAGCATTAAATACGTTTGTCTCCTTTTTGAAAATTCTGTTTATCGAAAAGTCCGCGGATCTTACCGCACAATGATATAAATGCGGCTCTCTCGTCATCGGTGAGCGCGGATTCTATATATCGCTCTATACCGCGGAATTTTTCATATATCACCTCTTGCTCGGCTTTGGCTTTATCCGATAAAAATATGCGTTTGCCCCTGCCGTCGGTCTCGCTTGCTTCGCGGATGATGTAACCGCTTTCCTGCAATTTACGCAACAACACGCTTGCCGTACTGCGCCGCATCCCGAACTCGGTCTCTATCTCTTTTTGCGGAACGTCCCCCCCCCGCAAAAATATGTGATGCAAAACCATTGACGCCACAGGCGGCACGTCGGCTATGCGGGTATGCACCGAACTCAGCCCTCTTTTAAGCGCGATATTCAGCATCCGCATTTCGTTGAGCAGAGAATTTTCTCCAACCAAAAGCGTTTTCTCCTTGGTCATCGTTTGTCAAAATTTGTTAGCGTGCTAACATTATACTACCGCAAATAAATATTGTCAACATTATTATGTGATAAAACGATGATTTTTCAACATACTAAAATCATAAGGAGGTAGCGAAAATGATAAAACTTTCATCCGGCGAAATAGCGCCCAAGACCGGCGCATACAACGTCATTTCGTCCAACGGACGCCGCATAGGCACCGTGCACGTAAAGAAAGGCGACAGAATGCCGCCCACCCAAAGCAGCAACAATCATTTCGAGATCGACGCGTAACCCGAACTTTTACGTACAGCAAAAAACCGTTGCCGAAAAGCACAATTCCCATAGGGAATTGAAAAAACCAAATATTTTATTGATACGCTTTCAGATTATGAAAAAAGCACTCGAACATTTTATTCGAGTGCTTT
>CATKCE010000026.1 GCA_949744905.1 uncultured bacterium | reverse complement strand
CGGAAATAACGTTTACGGCATAGGACAGGCTGCAAGGACTTATTTCGGAAAGGGCGTTTCGAAATTGGATATGGCGGAAAGCGCGTTGCTTGCGGGGATAATAAATAATCCGTCCAAATTCAATCCCCTGTCGCATAAGGACCTTGCCGTAAAGCGGCGCAACGTGGTATTGAAAAGAATGGTGGAAAATCATAAGGCGGACCCGTCGGTCGCTGCAAAAGAAAAACTGAAAGCGCCGGAAATTATAAAATATAAGCCCGACCCTTATTCGCTTTATATTGGCAACGTTATTGCGGAGGCGGCAAGAAAGCTGGATTGTTTGCAAGAAGAGCTTTTTGAAAAAAAGCCTACAATCGTTGCTAGTGCAAATATGCAAATTTTTGACGATATTTATAATAGTATGTCTGACATAGTATCGGAATGCGCTCATAATATGCATATTTTGGTCGTGGATAACCGTAGCATGGATGTATTGTGCGATATCGGCAATATTTCCGACGGAGGAATTTTAAGGCAACCGGGATCGGCGATAAAGCCGTTTGTATCGTATGCGCCCGCGCTCGAGAAAAAACTGGTATTCCCTGTTTCGATAATAAATGACGAAAAAACTGATTTTAACGGCTATTCGCCGAAGAATTTCGGCAATAAATATAACGGTCACGTTACTGTAAAAGAGAGTTTGTCGCAGTCTTTGAACATACCGGCCGTAAAATTGACGGATATGTGCGGATTGCAGTACTCAAAATCCGTGGCATCCCGTTTCGGGATACGGTTTTCCGATAAAGATAACGGTTTGGCATTGGCGTTGGGCGGTTTTCATGACGGGATAACGCTGAACAGTCTTACCGACGCTTATGCCGCTCTTGCCAATTCGGGTGAATATCGCAAAAGCGCTTATGTCGATGCGGTTTATTCCGCCGGTAAACTACTTTATAAGCGCAAAGATGACGGATACACGGCCGTGGGAAGCGATACGGCGTTTCTTATGACCGACATGCTCATGCAGTGCGCAAAAGACGGCACCGCAAAAAAGCTTGCCGGATTTGATAATGTGGCTGCGAAAACCGGCACCGTGGAACGCGGCGAAAAAAACAGCGATGCGTATTGCATCGCTTATACTCCGCGTTATACGGTTTCGGTATGGTACGGCAACGACGTCGGAGCAGATATTTACGGCGGAAAACAGCCTGCCGATACTGCTAAACGCGTGCTCGGAATATTGGATGATAAGAATATGTTCGCTATTCCGGACAGCGTAGTAAAAGCGGATATAGACGTGCGTAAACTGGATAGCGAAAAAACCGTATATCTTGCCTCTCCTACTCTTGAAAAACGTTACAGAAGCAGCGTATATTTTTCCAAAAACAATATGCCGGTGAAATATTCTTACGGCGACATGCCGTTTATTTTCGATGATGAATTCGAATCAAACGATTTTGACGATTTCGAGATCGTTGACGGCTTCTTCCAATAATTCGTTATAATTTTCGATCTTTTTTTCTTCTTCTTCCACGCGCGATATAGTGGGACGCGTGACCGGGCTTTGCGGTAAAAACACCGTGCAGCAGTCTTCGTACGGCAAAACGGAAATTTCGTAAGTTCCCATTTTTTCGGATATATTGATAATTTCCTGTTTATCCATACCAATGAGCGGACGGAAAACAGGCATAGATTTTACGGTATCGTTGGTTACGGTAATGCTTTCCAGTGTCTGGCTGGCCACCTGCCCCAAACTTTCACCGTTTATAAGACACCCAAGTTCGTACTTTGCAGCCACTTTTTCGGCCAGGCGCATCATAAAACGTCGCAAAATGGTTATCATGTAAGAATCCGAACAATGCTCGTGTATGGCTTCCTGTATTCTTGTCACAGGTAGGCAGTATAATCTGATTTTGCCGCAGTGCTTCTTCATGATTGAGGCCAGTTTTATCACTTTTTCTTTTGCGCGTTCGCTGGTATACGGATACGAATGAAAGTGGATGGCGTCGAATCCGAGTCCGCGCTTCGCCATCATGTACCCTGCAACGGGACTGTCTATACCGCCGG
>CATKCE010000025.1 GCA_949744905.1 uncultured bacterium | reverse complement strand
AGTCCGTTGACCTTGATTTTGATATAATCGACGTGACTTTCAGTAACGGCGAAAAAGATACCGTGATTCCCGTGGCTATGTCCCCTATCGATATTGTGCATGCGGCTACGCCGCCCGTATATGTAACGGACGACACGAAAAGTAACGTTTGGAAAATAATACTCGGTATTATCTTGCTTGTGCTTTTAATCGTGTTATTGCAGGTAACGGGCATACTGCCGCTTGTTGTAAAAGCTATCGTTTGGGTAATCACTTTGCCGTTCCGCGGCATAGCGGCATTGTTTAAGGGCATACAAAAAGCAATTAAGAAGAAAAAGGACGGTATATAGTATGAAAAATAAAAAAGATAATGTAGGCAAAGTGTATCGCGGTAAAACAAAGTATATAGACAAAGAAACGAAAGACGAGCGCAATTACGTTGTCGTGCGCGAAAGCAACCGCGGTGTGTCGGTAGCAAAACTAAAATCGATTAAGAAGTTCGACGAAAACGGAAAAAATGCGGATAAGGCTTTGGCGGAAATAAATCATGAACGATATGGTTTGGCGAAACGCACGGGAGTTGACTACGAAGTTTTCAGTCAAAATCGTATGTCAAAGCAACCGCTACAAGTTACCGACAAAAAGGTATTTCCCGAACAAAAACCAAGATTTGCCCTTGGTAGTCATGATTTACATAAAACACTTAATCATACAGGAAGACAACAAAAAGATAGAAAAAAGCCAAAGAAAAAGCGGTGACAGTTGTCACCGCACATGCGGGTCGGGCATTCTATGAACTCCGACATAAACAATCACGTAAAGTGATTGAGTTCGCTACCTTGCTTATATATTATCACACTCGACGGAAAAAGTCAATAGAAATTTTATATTTTAAGGACGGAATAGTCAAATGAAAAAGAATCAGAAAAGTTTTAATGCGTTGGAGTGCGGATTGTGTCCGCATTCCGATTGTTTTTATAGGCAATGCTATGAAAGCATGTATCATGTGGGTAAAAAAATCCCCGTTGCGCAATGCAAACGACTGCAAGAACAAAAACGTAAGGAAGTATGGGGATTATGAAAAAGACGGGAAAGCATATTTTGTTTGTGTTGCTCGGCTTGCTTGTTGTTGCGGCGATCGGATACTTTGTATTTACGGGGTGTAGGGTATGAAAGAAATAGAAAAAGCGTTTTATGAAAATTATTGTTTGCGGTGTAAGTTTCTGCCGCGCTGTCCGTGGCGCTGCATCAGCGACGACACTTGCCTTGAAATGACCGAATTTGCGGAAAAACTTGAAAATGAAAACGAGAATAAAGAATAAGAATCGGTTTAATTACCGCCATATTATATGTATTGCGGTTACACTCGGCTTTGCGGCTTGCGGTGTGTTTCTGTTCCCCAACTCTTTTCTGCGCATTATAGAAAGCGTTCGGGATTTCGGGCTGTCCGTAGGGTTCTACTTCGGCGAAATGTTCGGAATCCCGCACGGCATTACGCCCACCGTCAACGCCTTACCGTCCACCTTATTCCCTACTCTGCCGTTCCCCGACACATACGGCGGATTCAAAAGCAAATGGGCGGCGTATTGGCAATTATGGGTAAGCGGCGATAATTTCGTTGCGTATTTGTCGGTAATCGGTACTGTTTTCGGTGCGATTTGCAAAGTCGTTATCATAATTTTTCCCGTATTGCTTGTATTGTGGTTTTTGTTTAAGCGTTTGTTAAAACGCGAAAATAACGACTACAATCACGATAGCAAGCCGCTTTGTGCGTATAAATGGTTTGCCGTTCGCGTCTGCGTTCCTGTCAAAAACTTTTTTGTTTCTTTGTTCGGCTTTATCCGCGCTCGTAAAGGTTATTGGGCGGCGTGGCTGTGCATGTGGTTGCTGTATTTCAATGCGTTTACAATCGTATTGGAGTTTTTGGCGTTTTATTTATATTTTATTGTGTCGTTCGATTTTTCCGCAATCTATCGTCAAGTGTATAAGCTATTCTCCGATTTGTGGGTGGCGATCGACTTTGTGCCGTGGTGGATATGGGCAATTATAGGGTTTGTGCTGTTCGACCGATTCCGCAAAAAGATAGCGTATGCGCGGCTCAATCACATGGAACTGCGCAATCGCGGGTATATAAACGCCCGCCCGCTCGTTGCTATGGTGGTCGGTACTATGGGCAAAGGCAAGACCACCATGCTTACGGATATGTGCTTATCTATCGAAGTCATGTTTCGGGATAAAGCGTTTGAAAAGATTCTTGAAAACGACATGAAATTCCCTTACTTCCCGTGGATAAATTTAGAGAATAATTTGCGCTATGTAATAGAAAAACACTACGTATATAATCTTGCCACCGTAAAAGCATATTTGCGTCATCTTGCAACTTGCTTTGCAGTAGCGCATGCACAGCCGCAATATGCAAAGTCTATCCGGCGGCATTTGCGGCGCAAATATAATTTACGATACGACAATCTTTGTTTCGATTACGACTTTGCGCGATACGGTTTTACTTACGATAACAAGCTGTATACGGCAAGTGTTTGGGAAATTCTCGAAGTCTATGCGCAGTTGTATTTTATCTACATAATCGAATCGTCGTTACTTGTGGCAAACTTTTCTATTCGCACGGATTGTCTGTTGCAGGACCTCGGAAATTTCCCGCTCTGGAACGCAGATTTTTTTCACCGCGACAGCAAACGAATCGACAGCTTTTCGCGTCATGCGCACATTCTCGACTTTGACTTTTTGCGGCTTGGAAAAACGATAATAGCAGATAACGAACAGCGTCATGCGTTGGAGTTCGGCGTGGTCGCCGTGTCCGAAATAGGCAAGGAACGGCGCAATAATTTGGAGTTGCAAGCGCGGGGCATAAAGGCAAGTGCCGACGGAGCGAATCAGAAAAACGACGGATTCAACGACGGCTTGAAAATGCGTCGGCAAGCCGCCACGGTAGACAATTTCGCCTTTCTCAAAATCATATCCGACGAGCAACGCCCCGAATCTTTCGGCGCCGACGCGCGGGATATGTTCGACGTTATTTCCATAAATGAGCGAGGTGACGACGGTTTCGCCCTGCCCTTCTGTTCGTTGGGCGAATTGTTGTATTCGTGCGTTATAGGGCGGTTTAACGCCTTTTACAAGCAATATCGATTTCTGCGCGGCGATAATACGCTCACTCTATATCTATTCAAAGCGATTGCGGCAAAGATAGAAAACTATCATGCGGGACTGCATAATTTATTCGGTTACAACGTGTTACGGGTGCAAGTGGAAAGCGGCAGGCTGGACGGAAAATATTCGGAAAACAAGTATTTTCTCACATGGAAAAAAATATACAGTAAGCGCTTTGCAACCGACTGCATGTCGGCATTTTGGGAAGAACGCGCCCTGCGTTCCCCCGTTGGCTTGAACGACTTGCGCGAATACGAAACGGCAAAAGCAACATGGGAAGAACTTAAAGCGCAAAATAGTTATTTCGTGGAAGAACTTATAGACAAAAACAAGGAAGGGTGAAAAAATATGCCTATGATAGAATTGCCACATTTTTTCTATATCTGCCCAAACACGCCGTGTTTGGATTGTCCGTATGCCGATAGGTGCGACGATTACCAACCGCCTATTACCATTGAAGAACTAATTAAGCGTTGCGAAGAAAATGAAAATAATGAATAGAAAAAAAGGACGGTGGCTCCGTCCTTTTTTTGATTTAATGTAATCCAAGTGCGGGCTTTAAGCATGCCGCAATGTCTTGTAAATCTTTTTCATTCATGATTAAAACTTTTACACCGATTTGCGCATAAATCTTTTTCGTGTATTCTTTGCTTTTCAAATACGGCTTGTTGGTAAGTTCATTATACTCGATATACAGATTGTAATCTGGCAAATAGAAATCTGGGTGAACGGTTTTTGTTTCGCCGTT
>CATKCE010000024.1 GCA_949744905.1 uncultured bacterium | reverse complement strand
TACGATTTGGGCGCGATCGATTATATAAGCCGGCCGTTCGACGAGCGCACCGTAAAGCACAGAGTTACCAGCAACTTTATGCTTACGGTAAAGCACAAAGAGATGTCGGAGATGTTGTCGCACTCTATTTACGAAAAAGAGAAAGACAACAGTCTGATGATAGAAATATTGTCGCATATAGTTGAGTTCCGTAACGGCGAGAGCGGCATGCATGTTTTGCACGTTCACGCCATTACCGACATGATACTGAGAAAACTTATAAAGATGACCGATAAGTATCCTTTGAGCAATAAGGATATACGCATGATATGCAATGCTTCGGCGTTGCATGATATCGGCAAGATTTCCATTCCGTCGGAGATACTCAATAAACCCGGGCATTTTACTCCCGAAGAATTCGAGATAATGAAAGCCCATACGGTAGAGGGAGCAAAGATGCTCGGAGATATCCCTTTCCGCAAAAACGAGGGGCTCATAAAAATCGGATATCAGATATGCCGCTGGCACCATGAGCGCTACGACGGCAGAGGGTATCCGGACGGACTTAAAGGCGACGAGATACCCATTGCCGCACAAGTCGTCGCGATCGCCGACGTATACGACGCGCTTACCAGCAAACGTGTGTATAAAGACGCTTACGACCCCGACGTCGCAGTGCGGATGATCCTTAACGGAGAATGCGGAGCGTTTAATCCGGTGCTTCTCGAATGTCTCAAAAGCGTATCCGAAGAACTTAAAAAGGAACTGCACCTTATGTCTTTCGGGCATGCCACCGATACCGGAATACACGATACCGTATCGCAGATGCTTAAAGCAGGCGGTAACGAAGCCTCCAACAGGTCTTTGAAACTTCTGGAACACGAACGCATGAAGTTCAATTATCTGTCGGATATTTCGCGCGAAATAACGTTTGAATATATTGCCGTACCCGAAATGATAAGTTTGTCCGAGTGGAGCGCGGAATCGCTGGGCATGCCTATAAAAATAGTAAATCCGGCGGAAAACGAACAGTGGACGGGAATGTTCGCAAAAGAAGATTTCGCCGATTTTTTGGAAAGGTTGCGTAGGACGACTCCCGAAAATCCGGTTGCCACCGGGAAATATCTTTTGGAGATAAACGGCGAAAAGAAGTGGAATAAGGTAATAGCCAAAGTTATGTGGGGCGACAGCGAAGCTCCCGAATTCGAGGGCGCGATAGGTAAGTTTATAGACGTAAACGACGTTACCGCGGCAATATACGACCTTAAACAAAAAGCCGATTGCGATTCGCGCACGGGACTTTTGAATCATAATGCGGCTAAAAAGCGCATATCCCAGTTGTTGGAGGAGGCGGACGGCAAGCGTTACGCGCTCGCCATGTTCGATCTTGATAATTTTAAAAGCGCGAACGACGATTACGGACACTTGTTCGGCGACGAAGTTTTGGAAACGGTGGCAAACAGGATCCGTGAAAATATTCGAAGCACGGATATAGCGGCGCGCATGGGCGGCGACGAGTTTATTTTGTTTATGGAATACAAAGACAGCGTCGAGCCGCAGATAAAGCGTATTTACGAGCGTCTTACGAAAAAATATAAGGACTTCGATATAGGCGTAAGCATGGGTATAGCGTGCGCGGAAAAGAATATGGATTACGATACTTTGTTTACAATGGCGGATACGGCTATGTATAATGTAAAACGCGACAGTAAAGGCAATTACCGCTTTTACGACAGCGCTATGAAAATCGTTCTGCGCGACAGCGAGAACGCCTAAAAAGGGAGGAAGGAAATAATGACGGTAAAAGAATGTTACGAGGCAATGGGCGGCAATTACGACGACGTAATGAGTCGGTTGCGCACGGACGAACGCGTAATTAAGTTTTTGTTGAAGGTGCGCGACGACAAAAGTTACGAACTGCTTACCGCGTCTTTGAAAGACGGCAACATCGAGGAAGCGTTTCGGGCGGCGCATACTATAAAAGGCGTGTGCATGAATCTGTCGCTTACAAAACTCTACGAGTCGTCGGGTAAACTTACCGAGGCGTTGAGAGGACACAACGAGATCGGCGGCGAAGTTAAGCCTCTTTTTGAAAAGTTGAAAGAGGATTACGAGTTGACGATGGATTGCATAGGTCGATTGCAGTAAGCGGAAGATAAAGGAGGGATAAAATATGTCTAAAAAGAGCGATCTTAAAAAAGCTATCGCGGAAAGCGAACAGGAAATAGAAGCGTTGGAAAAAAAGCGTGTGCGTTCGCAGTCGGCGCTTTTGGAAGCGTTTTTGAACCATACCGAGCCCAATGAGACAGACGCCGAATATTTTCGCGTTTTTTCGTCGCTTATAGAGCTTGAAAGAGAGAATTTGCGCAAACTTGCCGACGAACTCGAAAAACTGGAAGTCAAAAAGTAATTTTTTATCTCCGGTCTGCGGGATATATAGTTGAACAAAAACAAAACGGCAATAGCTTTTTTATTGCCGTTTTATGTTAGTGAAGCATCGCATTATCAAAAAAGGTAATCGGCGATATACCTTGCCGGAAACGTTTTTCGGCAAGATCTCCGATCAAATACCGTTGCGCCGCATTTGTTGCCGATGGAAGTAAGCAATTGTGCAAAAACACATTACCATCGGCAAGTTATATGCTTTTTTATGTTACTTTTTTAAACTTTTATAATTTTTTATTTGCAGATCGTAATAAGTGTTGTAAGTGGCTTTGATAAATTCAAAAATCTCGGATCTGGCATCGAGTTGCATGAACCCGTTGTGTTTTTTCGGTATTAAGTAATCATGGACAAAACTTTCGGCTATAAAATGGATCGCAATGTTTATTCCGCCGAAGATACCTTTCGACGCCCAGATAAAATTCCGTTCTTTGATTTTTTTGGCATGTCTTACGTCGGCTTTTTTAAACGTTAATACATCGCCGAGATATTCGCCGGTTTTTTTGTCAATATCGAGCAGGCACATTTCTTCGTCGTTTGCCGTCATGATGTAATCGACTTTTATATAAAACGGACGCTGCGGATATACTTGGTATAGGTCGGTATCCTACGGAAAAAGGACTTATAACTGTTTTTGTTTTCTTACGGCTATCCTGTTGAATATTATACATAATACCGATAATGTTAGCGGTATCGCTCCGAGTATAAAGAAACCGAAATAAAATTGAGCTTCAAATCCATGCACTATGATCCGGCATAAGTTTATAATAAACGGATATATAGAAAACACGCAAATGATAACGCTTATGGCAAAAGGAATCGAAAGTACGGTATGCGGTTTTTTATCATCATGCCGTTTGATAAGCATAGCGAAGCTGTAAATATATACCGCGGCGATTGCGCAGAACGCCAAGGCGAGCACTATGTAAAAAAACAATAACATCGGTTTGAGAAATGCTACGAGCAATACCAAAGGGACATAATAAGCATCGATATGAGGAGCACTAACGAGTCTGACAAACTCTATGAACAAAAATGCGGAATATGCGATCAGCATGACTGCTAAGGGCAAACAGGCTATTGCTGACATAATAAGTGATTTTTTGGATTTCGGAGCGTCAATGGTCGTTTTGTTCATAATTTTATTATATCACGGTCATACGGCAATGTCAATATCGCGGTCTATAACGCCGAAAAGGCAAGAACGACAACGAAAAATCGGGGTTCGCACGCAGGCTTTCCGAGAAAACCGAAAATAAAAAAGGTTGTACACTTCATGTGTTCAACCTTTTTGGTGGAAAAGTAATAACCTAAAACGAATTTTTAAGTTTAAGAAGTCGTTTTTTGATAGGCGGATTTGAATATTTTATCATGAAGAATTAAAAATACAATACCTAATGAAGGTATGCATACCGTCATATATAATGCAAATACC
>CATKCE010000023.1 GCA_949744905.1 uncultured bacterium | reverse complement strand
TACGATATAAATGCGTTCGCGGTTTTGCGGCACTCCAAAATCTTTACTGTTGAGAATATGCTCGAAAGGTGTATATCCTATTTCTCGAAGCGTATTTTTGATAATATCGAAAGTTCTGCCTTTATCGTGAATGGTAAGACCTTTCACGTTTTCACAGAATATAACTTTCGGTTTCTTTTTATCGCAAATGCGAGCCACATCAAAGAACAGAGTGCCGCGCGACATCCCTTTGTAATCGTCCGCGAAGCCTTTGCGCTGACCTGCAAGACTGAACGCTTGACAAGGAAAACCGGCAAGGCAAATATCGAAGTCGGGAACATCGTTCTCCGAAATTTTCGTAATATCTCCGGCAATATCGAAATCGTCGGCAAAATTCGCTTTATAAGTTTTTTGTGCATGTTCATCCCATTCGCTGACGAACACGGTTTTCAACTCTTCGCCGAAAGCCTGTTCGAATCCTAAGCGTATGCCGCCGATACCGGCAAATAAATCGATACTTTTTAACACTTTGTTACTCCGTTACGATTACCGTAGTTAATCGTTCTTCCTGTTATTATAGGCACGTTGTACTTTGTCCGCACAATCCTGTAAGTTTTTTCTTACTTCAAAATCCCAAAAACGCATTACCAACCAATCGAGAGCGATAAGTTCTTGGGTTACTTCATAATCGCGTTCAATATTCCGTTCGATTTTAGGTATCCAATAATCGCGGCGACTTTTGAAATCGTTTTTTTGATTTTCCCAATCGTAACCGTGCCACATTTTGCCGTCAACGAATACGGCTATTTTTGCGCCGAGAAATACGATATCGGGCTTTCCGAAGAGTTTCTTGTAATTCTTGCGATATCGCAGTCCTCGACGCCATAACTCTTTACGCAAAAGCAATTCGGGCTTTGTGTCTTTGCTCTTATTGCTTTTCATGTTTTTTGAAATCTGCTCTTTCGTATTAGGCATTTTAATCCTCGAAATTCAGTCCGTTACGAATACAAAAATCTCGAATAGCTTTTTTAGCTTTAATATTCGGCTCAGTTTTTCCCGTTTCCCAGCGACAAATCGTTATGGCATTAACACCAAGTTCAGTCGCCATTTCGTCTTGTGTCAGCAACATTTTTTCACGTGCCGTTTTCACTTTTTCGGAATAGGTCATAGTTTAATCTCCGACTTGCATTTCATTATCATTATTTTAGCATTTTTTTAACACGAAGTCAAGGAAGCGTATATGGATATTGCAACCTTAAAAAAATTATTTTTCACCTTCAATTTTACACCCGAATTACACCCGAACAGAATTGAACATAATAAATGTTATCGAGCAAAGTAAATGAAAGACAAAAAAATAAGCGTTCATAATGCACAAAACAGCGTAATGTAGCCATAATGTACTCTATAAACGCTTTTTCTATTTGCTCCTAAGGGCAAATTTCGGGTTCGATTCCCGGCGGGAGTACCAAAAACACCGTGATTTTTTGTTAATCACGGTGTTTTTAAGACTAATTATTCTTCATACATACCGATTAAATCAAGCAGCGAATCGTATGCAGACATTTTTTGCGCTTCCTTTTTTGAACTCGCATAATTCGTAAAAGTTCGTCCGTTTTCTTCAATAAGGCAATCGCAACGCCATTCGATATAACCGTTTTCGTCTTTTCCCTGCTTAAAAGCATATACGGGTTTTGAAATAAGCTGTTTTTGGTAAAGTTCGTTTAATTGGCGTATAGGCTCGTCTTCGTCGGGTTCGCCTATGGCTTCGATAATCGGATCAACTATGTAGCCGTTTTCTTCAAGCCAACCATAAAATAATTCCGCACATTTTTCACGCGCTTCCGAATTATTATCGCCATATCCGTTAAAATACTTATTATCGTAATGCAACTGACATTTATATAATCCCGAACCGTTTTCATAAGGATTATAAAAAGGTTCGCATACCGTTTTCTCAACGCCACTTAAATACTGATAGTGCGGCAACTCTTCTTCATTTGATTGAAACCACTCTTGAACCAAGCCAACATAATTTTGGCTTTCGTCTAAATCGTTGTTAAAATAAGCATCAAAATCAATCATATTTTCAACGACTTCTGTAATAATATCAAAATCCCAATCGGAATCAATCGCTACCGCGCCGACGATCGCTTCAAACAAATCTTCTTTTACGGAAGTATCATTTTGTCTGTTTTGCTTTATGTCGCCTTGCCCCATTATAAGGTATTGATGAAAACCCAGCGCGTCCATTGCTTTTGATAGTGCTTTTTTCTTCACTAAATCTTGCTTGATGTCCGTAAACTTGCCTTCGCCGTATTTCGTTTGAAAATACTTCGGATTACGCAACTTGAATTCGTTATAATCCTTTTCTTCCGTAATAATACCGAATCTTTCCATCATAATGCGAATAACCGCAAAATCCAAAGCCTTATCGCCGATAAACTCTAAAACTTCATTATTTTGCCCGCCGTGTTCCGCAGAATACGATTTTCGTACAAACGCTTGCTGTAATAGGTCTTTGTTTTCAAATTCATAACCTATCGTGTGTTCGATTTTGCCAAGTTCCAACATAAATAAAAATCCTCCAAGGATAAAATAGATTTACTTGGAGAATAGAAAAAGACCTAAATAAGGCTATAATACGCCTTATATTTTAGGTCTAATAAATCAAAATATTAATTATAAATTAGCCCGACTTTCTATCAATCTTTGGCTTACCATAGAAACTCTCGAAAAATAGTAAGTGTTGATAATTTATATTTGGTATTTTAATCGATTGACCTATCTCCAAATATATTTCTATATTATCACAAAAAAGAAATTTATGCAACCGTTTTTCACAACGAATTTAAGTATGGCGGACAAAAAGTCCGCCATAATCTTTCTTGCCGTTTCACATTTGAAAATCTTTCTTTTTTGCTTTCTTCATTTCCAAAAATTCGAGATATTCCTTGTATTCTTCCATCGTTTCAAAGCCGAGCCTTTTCATCTCGCTTTTCATACGCTTAAATTCAGCCATAACGGCTTGTTCGTCCGCATCGAAAAGAGGTTCTTCTTCGATAGGTTTCGGAGCTTCTACGGGCTTTTGCTCGTCCAAAAAGATACTGCCGAGCTTATCCGCCGCAAGCCTGTCGGTACTGCGCAGGGCATAGGCATAGATGTCGCTCGTCGTGCTTGTGCGGGCATGTCCTGCTCTTGCTGATACGGTTACGATAGGAACGCCTGCGGCAATCTGTAAAGTGATGTTCGTATGCCGTAAACTGTGCAACGAGTAGTGGTCTATATTAGCTTCCCGCAACATTTTATTCAACCAACCCGTAAAGGTACTCGGATAAAGTCGCTTGCCGTTCTCTTGCGTAAAAAGATAATCGTTTTCATGCATATAATCTCCGAGTTCCGCTCGGCGGTTATCTTGCCATTCTTTGTATTCTTTCAGCGTTTCAATCAGCACTTCGGGCACGGCGAGCGTTCGTTTCGACGTTTCCGTTTTAGGCTCTTTTTCAATCATTCCGTAGCCGTTTACAGTCGTTACGGAACGGCACACCGTGATTTCGCTTTTCTCTAAACAAATATCTTTCCATTCAAGCCCCGCAACTTCGCCGCGCCGAAATCCCGTAAGCAAAAATAACAGCATTGCCGTTTTATAACGAATATCGGGATAGTTCAAAAGAAACTTATAAAAGCGTTTTGCGTCATCGTCGGTCATGCACTCTATTTTGTGCGGCGGACGTTTGGGGAAATTGATATAGTCAGCTGAAGCGTAGTTATCCGTAACCAAGCGGTTTTTCTTCGCAAGCGAAAGTAT
>CATKCE010000022.1 GCA_949744905.1 uncultured bacterium | reverse complement strand
CAACAATCATAATAACTCCGCGCTTTTAACGCAGACGGTTACGCTTGACGGATCTTCCGGCGGAGAAGTTGTCGTCCCGTCGGACAAGGGGACGATAGACAATCCGTATACAGTTGCGGAAGCGATAGCCTTAGCGTCTCAATCGACGCAAAGCAACGCCGCTTCGGGATATGTTCGCGGAACAATAGAAACGATTGGCAGCAGTGGCTTGAACAGCGGCAAAAACGGCGACTTTACGTATTTTTATCTGTCTGATTCGACAGACAGCATATACGTTTATAGGCTGGCAATGGCGGACAATGCTACGGCGGATCTCAATTGGACGGAAGCAAATATGCCCAAGGACGGGGACGAAATATTGCTTTACGCCAAAAGTATGTACGTATATAACGGCAGCCCGCAGATAGGCTATTGCTATTGCGTCGAGCTGAATACGCAAATATTGTGAAATAAAGTTGTGCATCAAATGTATAACGTTTGCAAGATTTAATAAATATTTTATATAACAGTAAAAAAATGACAAAGTATTTTGCAGATTAATTATTGCTTTTTTTAATGAAAGGTGATATAATCGTAATATCACTAAGCTCATAAAGGGATGCATTAAGAGGTAGTTTATGACGTATTTAGTTCGCAATCTAAATTACGCTGCAAAATTTCTTATAGGCGCATCTTGTACCCATAAAGCACTATTTTAAGCATATTGGCTTTTTAGTGCTTTTTTTATATGTTTATAACAGTAATCCTCGGGGCGGACAAACAAAGGAGACGGCAAACATATGATATACGATTTACAAAAAGCCAGTTTGCTTAAAAGGTTTTCCGCGTTTTTGTTGGATTTTATATTGATCTGTATAGTTGCGGTGGGTTTTGCCGCGTTGATTTCAAGAATTGCTAAATTCGACGTTAAATATCAACAATTCGATGCGTATATGGTAAAATACGGCGAAGAATACGGCGTCGATATTAAAAACGTTATTCCGGACGATGCCAGCCAGGAATACAAAGACAATTATAACAAAGCTAACGAAGCATTGGCTAAAGATAAGGACGCAATGAGATTGTATTCGATACTAATCAATCTTGCGTTTTTGATGATATCCATAGGATTGTTATTGTCGTTTTTGATCTTTGAGTTTGTTTTGCCTATAATTTTGAAAAACGGTCGTACTCTGGGTAAAAAGATTTTTCAAATAGGGGTAATGCAAATAAACGGAGTAAAAATCAATACGTTCGCGTTATTCGCAAGAGCTCTTTTGGGCAAATATGCCGTAGAAACAATGGTGCCAATTTTAATTTTAGGGTTGATTATATTGGGCCGCGGCACGGTGGTTGTGGTAATAGTTTTATTTGCAATACTTATAATGCAAATAGTTTTGATTATAGCAACTAAAACCAATTCGTTGATTCACGACGTATTGTCCAGTACGGTGGTCGTAGATATGACCACGCAATTGATTTTTAATTCAAAAGAAGAAATGATACAATATAAAGAGCAAGTTCATCTCGCCGAAGTCGAAAAGGCGGAATATAAATAAAGTTATTTGCGAAAATTACACGGAGGGTTCCAATGAACAACGATTTGCTAAAAAAAATAATTTATTTGGTCGGCACGATAGGCGTATTCGTTTCCGGTCTCGTTTATAATATTTGTTCCGATTTAATATTGAAAACGGCATCAACATGGTTGTTTGGCTCGATTGTTATTGCTTTTGGCAGCGGTGTATGCGCGATTTTGAGCGACAATTTCAAAGAAAAAAATAAAATTTGCCTGTCCCTTAAAGGTGTAGCGGTAGGTTTGGTACTTGGTTTTGTTGTCTTTCTCGTATTATATCTTTCGCTTGCCATTCCTGCGTTCGAAACCAAAAGAGAAAAGGTTTATGGTACGGTGATTACTGTTGTTTCTATTGTATTATCCGTAATTTCTTTGGGTGCGCAGGCAACCGATTTGGGCTTTACGGTAAAACGAATTAAAGACGGCGAATAAAGCTTTATTGTTATCGCTAAGGAAAAATATTTCTATAAAATAAATAAAAAGGAAGGATAGTTTTATGAAGGTAGTTCTCCAAGATTTGACAAAAATCTTCCCCAGCAGATCCAAAAACGGGCAGGAAGTTATCGCGGTAAACAAGTTTAACTTCGAAATACCGGACGGCAAACTTATCGGGTTGTTGGGACCGTCGGGATGCGGTAAAAGTACTACGCTGTATATGATTTGCGGTTTGCAAAAACCTACAAGTGGCAGTATCTTTTTTGGAGACGACGATGTTACCGAGTTGTCGCCGGAAAACAGGGGGGTCGGTTTGGTTTTCCAAAATTATGCGCTGTATCCGCATATGACCGTCAAACAAAATATCTTGTTCCCGTTGCAGAACTTCAAGGGAAAGGACAAGTTGACTAAGTCGGAGATGTTGGAAAGGGCGTACAACGTTGCGAAGCTTGTACAGATAGATGATTTGATGGAGCGTAAGCCGCATGAACTTTCCGGCGGACAGCAGCAGCGCGTAGCAATAGCGCGCGCACTGGTAAAAATGCCCAGAGTTTTGCTGCTTGACGAGCCGTTGTCCAACTTGGACGCGCGTTTGCGCCTTCAAACTCGCGAAGAAATAAAACGTATTCAACGCGAAACGGGTATAACCACAGTATTTGTTACGCACGACCAAGAAGAAGCGATGTCTATTTCGGATTTGATAGTAGTAATGAAGTTAGGCGTTGTGCAGCAAATCGGGCAACCGCAAGAGGTATACGACGATCCGGTCAATTTGTTCGTTGCAAAGTTCCTGGGAACTCCGCCTATTAATGTTTTCGAAGGAAAAGTCGAAAAAGGCAAACTGTATCTCGGCGACGATGCCGTTATGGACGTTGTGGGCGTAGACGACCAAGACGTGTATGTAGGGATTCGTCCTGAAGGATTTATTTATAATAAGGACGGCGCATTACGTTGTTCGTTGCGTAACGTAGAAGTTATGGGCCGCGACGTCAGTATAGTTTCCGAAAATACTGCTTCGCTCAATCCCACAGTGCGTTCGATTGTTGACGCCGACAATAAAGTGGATGCTACCGCTCAAGAAGTGCGCTTTACGCTCAAACCGCATAAAACGTTCCTTTTCAATAAGGAAACGGAAGAACGGATTGGTTTTGAAATAAAGTCTGTTAAAGAAGAAACGACCGCTACTAAAAAAGTCTCAAAGGCTACAAAATCTAAAACTGCGAAATAGGGGTGATTAAATGGTAGATAGTAAAAAACAATGGAAAGCTTGGCTTTACTTATCGCCAGCGCTTATATTGTTGTTAATCTTTACGGTTTGGCCGATGATAAACACCTTTATTATGGCTTTTTCCGAAGGTTACAACGGTATGTCTGCCGTTGCCGGAGAAAAGTTTAAGTTTGGTTTTGGAAACTTTGCACAGGTAGTTAGAGCTGGCGGTCCGTTTTTGAAATGCTTGAAAAATACGATGTTGCTGTGCTTTATCACCGTTCCGATTTCGACAATGCTTGCGTTGTTGATTGCGGTGTGTCTTAATGCAATCAAGCCGTTGCAAAAATTGTTGCAAACCATTTTCTTTTTGCCGTACGTAACCAATACGATAGCAATCGGAATGGTTTTTGCCGTAATGTTTAACGTCGTCGGTATTCATACTCCGCACGAATCGATAGGTATTATAAACTCTGTTATAGTGGCTTTCGGAGGTGAACGTGTCGATTGGATCAACATTACTTCCAGCTATTGGGCAAATATGTTT
>CATKCE010000021.1 GCA_949744905.1 uncultured bacterium | reverse complement strand
TACACTAACGGCTCCATGAAAGCCGCAGGCTTTATAGGAAACCTTGCCAGCAGTAGCCTTACCATACAGAACTGGACTTTTGACAATGCCGTATCCGAAGTTGTTGGCGCAGCAGTTAACTTCCAGAATGTGGGCATAGTTATCGGTTATGCTCACGGTAATACTCATGCTCAATTCCTTAACGAACCGCAACTTACAAAGTTCGATAACGTAAACGTAATAAACAGTAAAATTATCGGTTCGTCGGTTACTCGCAAAGCAGGACTTCTTATTGGACGTCTTGGTACCGCTGGTGAGAATTATGCCGAAAAGCAACATTGCGTAATTACGAATTGTACGCTTTCCAATAACTTGATTGCGGCGCAAGATTATATCGGTGCAATGGTAGGTCATATGTATTCTAACGATGCCGATATCACTGTACGCGACCAAACCGTATATGACATTTACAATAATATCATTACCGGTTTTACCGCTGTTTCGTTTAGAAAAAATGCCGCCGCTACCGCAATTGCCGGCACGGTAGGCGTTTGGAATATGTATCATACTAAGGATGTTGCGGAAAACGGAACTACTACCGATGTTGGAGCAACTTCTGCAAACTTTGCCGTAAATGCAGAGAACAATAACCCCGAAGTTATCCGTATAGAATTGTTTAACGGCAGAAGCAGTAACGACGCAAGTTCCGAAGATTATATCGGTGTAAACAATAATGCCGACGGGGCATTATTCTCCGAGATGAATACGAATGCCAACATTTTATTAAAGACTCTGACTTATAAAAAAGACGAGGCGACCGAATATTTTGTAAAAGACATATTTGTTGTAGGTGATATTACTCTTAACGCCAATCAAATATCTGTTCTTGAAGATGAAGAATGGGAAAAAGGTGGTCAGACTATTTACCTTGTAGCCGGCGCTACTCTTAACGCCGACGGCGTGGACTTCGGAGACTTCCGCTATATAAACGGCGACCGTGACGAGAACGGCGACCTTATAGTGTATAGCGACGCGGAGCATACGACGAGGATCGGCGTTTGGAAGACGACCGATAGCTTGGGCGCTTATGTTGCCGACGGCGCGGCGAATTCCTAAGTTAAAACGCTTTGACGCGTAAATCATTTTACTGAACAAATGATCGGTAAGCGCGCCTTCCGCAACGGTCGGTCGGCGCGCTTGCTGTTTCATTGTTTGCATTTTGCAATAAAATTGCAATTCGGAGGAAGATGTATATGTCCGGGATCAAAAAAGCTCTTACGGCTATCGCGGCTGTGTTGCTGTTATTATTGTGCGGTATCGTTTTATGCGCGGTGTCTCCGTTAAAAGCGCAAGCTGCGGGCGGAGAGAGTTTTTCCGACTTTTTGGGCACATTTGTCGCGTACCGCGGCAAAGTCGAACGTAGCGGCGAGGGAATAAAATATACTCTCGGCGGCGCGGGCACATACATCGAGACGGATACTTCCGTATATTCCTCCGGCTCGCGCTGGGATATCGAACAGCTTTCGGCGCGCAACACCGTAATGCTCAGGATAAAAAACGATTCGCCTGCTACCCGCGCAAGCGTATGGTACCGTAATTCAAATAAGGACTTCGACGAACAAAAGTCGGTGGAGTTTCCGCTTTATAACGACGGCGGGTGGCACACGTATTACGTTAATTTGTCCGAGGCGGGCGCAAGCGGAAAACTGCGCGCTTTAAGAATAGTTCCGCAGGCGGACAGCGGCTCGATAGAAATAGGTCGGATATCGTTCGAGCGCGAACGCGAGCATTACAACTATGCCGGCACGGTAGTAAGCTGTACTTCCGACGGTTACAAAGTGACGGTAAGCGGAACGCTTTCGGGCGCGTATGCAGGCAAGACCGTAAAAATATTGCGCACCGATATATCCAATATGTTGGAGAATATTGACGGACTCGACGTAATTGCCGAAAGCGAGTCCGCGGGCGGTAACTTTACTGCGGAATTTCCGTTCCGCGACGCCGAAGTCTCGATGCTCAGTTCAACATTTATTGCAACTGTGGACGGCGTTAAGGTCGCGCCCATGTTCAAAATAGAAAACTGGGGAGACTTTACCGACAATCCGTACGCGTTCGGTTCGATCGGCGACGTGATAAACGTGCGCGAGCGCGGCGCTGAGGGCGACGGCGTCACCGACGATACCGACGCCATACAGGCGGCTGTAAACGAAGCGTCGGCGGCGGGCGGCGGTATAGTTTTACTTGAGGGCGGCGACGGCGAATACGGCGCGCGTTACGTTGCCACCACTATCCGTTTATACGATAACGTCGAACTGCGTATAGAAAAAGGCGCGGTATTATGGCAGTCGCAACGCGAGAGCGACTACAAGTACGACGTACGCAAGGGGCACAACGTGCCCAATGCCGAAATGGGCTTTACGCGAGACGTGTGGGCGCACAACGGGCTTACTATGAATTATCCGCTCGTTTACGCTAACGGCGCGCGCAATATAAAGATAACCGGCGGCGGGGCGGTGCGCCTTGACGATACCGGAAGCGTTTCGCGCGTTTCTATGTACGGCGGCGGCAATTATTCGCCGTACTGCGCGTCCCTTATCCATCTTGTGCCGATCGGACTTACCGATTGCGTAGGCGTGGAAGTGACGAATATAAACATATTGCGCACCAACTGTTACAACATGGTGGTTTACGGTTGTGAAAACGTGTATATCGGCAACGTCACCATGACCGAGTGCAACTGTCTTTCCGGCGACGGGATAAGCATAGGCTCGGGTAGCAAAAACGTCACGGTCGACCGCTGTATGTTGTACACAAACGACGACGCGATAGTTATAGTCGCGCACAGCATTGCCGAGCCGCGCGGAAAGGTGTGGTGGAGCGCCAAACCCGACGGCGGAGACAACCGCATACGTAACGTGACCGTGCGGCACAGCGCCGTGACCCCGGGCAATCAGATAGTTCTCATACCTTGGGGCAACGACGCGTCCGACTGGACTATGCAGACTATCGGCGGCTTGGATATCTACGATAATATTTTGGGCGCCGGGCTTTCCAACTCGTACCCCGTAAACGTGTGGGCTCCGCAGGGCGATCCTTACGGAAAAGCCGGCGGCGGCTTTGTTCCGGTGTATGACGTGCGCATGTTCGATAACTCTTACCGCGGCGTGATACCTTCACAGATAACCGAGAAAATAGACGGATTTTACAAGCACGGCTGGCTTTCGGATGTTGATATTGCGCAGGAAAGCTCTATTATAGAACCCGACTTCGCCCATAAACTGGCGTTTTGGCAGTACGACGGCGAATACAAAACAGACGTTGACGTAAACGGTAAAGTCGCGTCGATTAACGGCGGTGCCGCACTGTACCAGTCGCCGCGTTTATCCGCGGGAAAACACACTTTTGCGGCGGATATCAAGACCGAGTCGGGAGGAATAGCAAAGTTGTTCGCGCGCGATGCATACAGCGGCAAGGTGATAGCCGAGGCGGAGTTTACAGCCGCTTCCACCGGGCGCGTCAGCGTGGAGTTTACTCTTTCGCGCGGGACGGTGGTAAGCACGGGCGTTGAAAACGCCGGCGGCGGCGTTGTGTACGTGAGCGCGCCGTCGATCGTTTCTGCGGCGTCCGACGGTAAATATTTCAACGAGACTTTCGATGGCGGCGCGGGCAAGGTGTTTGTCCGCGGCGGCAACGAAGATGATTACGGCGGAGACGCCGTTATGGCGTTTGACGGCGCCGTAT
>CATKCE010000020.1 GCA_949744905.1 uncultured bacterium | reverse complement strand
TACGTCTGGTAATTCCGACAATCTTGCGCCGTTCAATAATGGTGAGTTAATATTGAAAAAGACAACATATGACATCGTCTGCTTTTGATTCATCGAAAACAATCCGTAGTAAGTTACAATCCAACAAACTACGGTTATAAGCAATACTACCCAACAGATTATGCTCAAAATTAAATTTCTTTTAGACATATTCCACCACCAATAGAATCGGACAAATACACGCTCGCAATGTTATTGAGATTTCTTTTTCTTGGCAAGCAATACTGTAAACACAACACCGCCCGCCAACGATAACGCAGTAATTAGCGCGTAGCCGAGATGGAATGACGCCAACGAATTACGCACTTGGTCATCGAATGCGCCGAAGTTAAAATAACTTAGAAAATATTCCGGCGGAAAAATCTCTGAACTTACAATACGCTCAAAACTGCGTGATAATTGAGCAGGAATATCATCCGCACTCCAACCGCCGCATATCTCTATTCTATAAAACCCAATATACAACATAGATTGATGCTGGTCCATCGAAAATAATCCGAAGTATGTAACTATCCAACAAACTACGGTTATAAGCAATACAACCCAACAAATTATACTTAAAATTAGATTTCTTTTAGACATATTCCACCACCCTTTGTATCGGACAAGGTCCCTTGCACAGTTCCGCCCGCCAATACGTATATGAATAACCGCAAGAATTGCAAGTTTTGATATACTCATAAAAATGCTTGAATTGGTCGGCCCCGCGTCCGTGATAATTATTTCCAGTAGATCGCACCGCATACAAATGCGTTGGCGCATAAATAAAATACGCTATTTTCGAATCATAATAAAGAGATGATGATCCATAATAATAGCCATCGGAAGATTCTACTATTCCTTCAGAATACCAAATTCTGTCATTTGTAGGTAAATAATTATATGTTAAAATACAACCGTGTCCCGGTTTATGTCTCCATACGTCGCCATCAGAATAGTCCAACTTCATAAAATGGAAGTCAGTACTTGATTTACCAACAGGAGACAATCTGAGCGCGATTACATTATAGCCATTATAAACATCATTGGCTTGCGGTAAAACGTAGCCGACACTAATACATTCATTGCCCAAAAATTCTAAGTCGTCGCGAACCATATTGGCAGAACTTTCAATGGTAGCCGTCTTTGGATTCCAGTTTTGACCACTAAGTGTTCCGATTATTAACCATCTACTTGTATAATCTATTGCATACGAGTAGCAATTATAATCCGGACTACCGTCCGCATAAAAAGAATTATACTTCAAAAGATTACGCTGATCGACATTTGCATTGGTATTTAACACAGAGCTGATATGATTTTCTGCTAAATACGCTTGCTGAATTTGTTCGGAAAAAATTTGATAATCGTAATGACCGAATGCAAAAATATGATACGGATCTTCTCGAAGAATATCCATAACCCAATAATAGAAATCTTCGGCGCCGCTTTCGTCGGCAAATACTTGGGGTATCGTCAAATTATGCTCCGCAAGGAAACGTTCTAACTCCGAAGTTTGCGAAGCCTGCGCAAACGCCGCGCAGGGCATACAGACAATTGCCGCCAATAACATGAGCACAACTATCTTTTTCATAACGATACTCCTTTTTTATAAAAGTAACACATTATTACAACAATGTCAATACCCAATTTTATCGAATATGGTCGATTTGCTATATTTTAGATTGGCTGCCGTCCTTTTACATCGACGTTGGCGTCCAAGTACGCGCGAAAGGCATCGTATTGCGCCTGTGTTATCTGACAGCCGTAGGACAGCACCGTGAGCGGCAAGTCCGGATCGTCCGCGCGGTAATGCGGCTGTATGTGCGGATAAGAGTTTACCACCATTCCGTTACGTTGATAAAACGCCAAACGTCTGCGCGTAAGCTCGTCTTCGGGCGGTTCTATTTCCAAAATAAACGGCTTGCCCGAAGCCGTCAGCAGCTGCAACGTTTGACTGCCGTAGCCGCCGTTGCGCTTGTCGGGAGATATGCAAAAATTTTCGAAATAAATAAACTCGGGCGTATCGAAATACCCTACTACGCCTACGGGAACGCCGCCGTCCATTATTGCGCACAAACGGTAATCGGGATGCGCCATTACCGCTCGCTGTTCCGCTTCGTCACGTCGTTCGCACGCGGGAAAACTGACGGACAGCTGCTCGACTGCCCATACGTACAATTGTTCATCTGCGCATATACGCCTTAATTCTACCATAGTCACTCCTAAAATACACTTATCGCGTATATTCAGGATACTCTATCGACGACAAACTGTCAACATAAATGCAAAACGCGGCTTTCTTTTTGCACAAAACTTCGCTGCGTATACTTTCGATAAAAAAAACTCCGACGCCGTGCAGACGTCGAAGTTTTTCGTAAAAACCCTATTATTCTACAGATTCCGTGCTGGCAGGAGCAAAATCTTCGTCCTTGCAGCAAAGCAACAAGATGCCGCCGATCATGCTGCAGAAGAAAATATCCAAGATACCCCAAACCTTAACGTCTTCCCTGCTGGTAGCCGTCTTCATCTTGGAAAGAGTAATTCCGCCGAAAATAAGGGGCAGAATCATCCAAAAACCTGCAACCATACCGATAATAATAAATACCTTAGCTACTGTTTTCATTGTTTTTCTCCTTTTGTATTAAATATAGGATATAAACAGTATACCATACCCCCCCCCGTACAAGTCAAGCATATCGATATACAATATGAAAATAAACTGAAAAAAATTCACGGTTTTTATTATTATAATGCAGAATTATCGACTAAAACAACCTTTAATGTGTAAAAATCAGCACGAATTGTATTATTGCGCGCTAAAACCAAGCATTTCCGCCAAGGCTTGAAGCCATTGAATGATATAAGGGTAGAAAGCAAATATCAAAAGCGCCACCAATATTATATCGATAACAACGGCGCAAAAATAACTCCGCGCAAAACTACGACGATTGATATTTGAATTACCAAGCGCGCACACTATCAATGCAATAAATCCGATAATCGGCAAAGAGAACAACAGTTTGTAGCCGTAGTAACCCCATGCGCCCAAAGGACGGTATTCCGAAGGCAATTCTTGTATATCTTGCTTTTCATATTTGTTCATTTCTATTCTCCACAAAAACCAGTCACGTTGCGAACAACTGCAGCTTGTAACAATTCGAATTAGCCAAACTTAACACTTTGCTCAATGCAATCCAAATCATTGCGCCGTATACAAGTGCAGTAGACAGTGATACAATTACCCCGATACGGGCAATAAAGAGCAATCAATGAAAGTTAGATGACGCTAATATCAATAATTGCCTTTCGAATAGTATTATAAATCACGAAAATAGTCTTGTCAAGACTAAACGTAAAAATTATTCTTACCAAGACTATAATTTATAATATGAAGAATAAATTTGCAGAAAGATTAAGAGAAAGTCGTATGCAAAACAGAATCAGTCAAATTGAGCTTGCTAAAAAATGCAACGTAAAGCAATCCTGCGTAAGCAAATGGGAACGCGGAGCGACACTACCTGATGCCGAAACGCTTTTTACGATATGCGAAATATTGCACGAAAGCGCCGATTATTTATTAGGACTTAAAGATTACTAAAATTCCGCCGTCTTTCACCTCGCGCGTCGAATAGTTTTCGAAATTTTTCTTGAATGTTTACATTATTTTTACAAACGCAGAAATAAATTT
>CATKCE010000019.1 GCA_949744905.1 uncultured bacterium | reverse complement strand
TTTTGTTTTTTACTCCGCTCGCATACACCCATGCGTTTGATTCCGTTGCGCAGGAGGTAAAATATACTCTGCCTCCTCCTCCGAGAGCGTCGGATATATCGTTGCGAGTTTTTTCAATGACCGATTCGACTTCGGCGGCTTGCTTATACAGCGCCGACGGATTGTAATACAGTTCTTTATAAAATTCATCCATTTTACGGATGACGCTTTCAAAAGGGCGTGTGGTGGCGGCATTATCGAGATATATCATTTTTTGATCTCCGGTACCGCCATGTTCATGCTTTTATCCATTATACCCATTCTGGGAAGACTTCTTCTCATCGCCGAGACCATCTGTTCGTCCGGCATAATATGCAGTAAGAAGTTTTCGCCTTCATTTCTATATAATACGTAAACTATACTGTTTTCGTCGGAGTAATCGCATACCGCAAATTGTTTTTTAAGGTTCTTTGACGCGGCAAGGCGTTCGTAGGCTTCGCATGTGATGCGCCCCACCGCCTCCACCGCGTCCAGTCTTACGGTAAAAGCGAGTTTTCTTTTATTGCGCAGGATGACGCGCACTATTTTCATTGAGCCGTTATTGAGTATATAATCGTATTCGGAATTGGAATTGCGGAGGAACTTTGTCAATAAAATGTATGCGAGTATAAACGGAACGCCGGACAAAATGGCGATCGCAAATCCTATTATTACTTTGGGTACCGTAAACGGAGACGTTATTGAGCCGCCGAGCAATAATATAAGAACTATGCCGATTATAAGGAATACGGTACGCAATACGGAAAATACTCTTGTGCGCTTATTGTGTTTATCTATATTGGGATTCACAACGTTTTGTTCGTAAAAAATGTCCAAACGAATTTCCTCCGCTATATTTTTGCGCCGGCGTTTTCTTTTTGCAATTTGCCGACGTCTATTTTGTGTTTTGCGGGATCGAACAACGTAAGGGTAAATATAAACGACGCTCCCGCCCCCTTGTTGCTTTCTATTCGTATAGCTTCCTTGTGGTCGTCGATTATCTTTTTAACGATGCTCAATCCGAGTCCCGTGCCCTTGCTTTTGTTTGGGGTGCGCGCCTTGTCCGCCATGTAAAATCTGTCCCATATAAGCATTTGCTCTTTTTTTCCGATCCCGAATCCCTGGTCTTTTACGGCGATATAAATTTTTTCGCCGTGTATGTGCGTTGTCACCAGTATTCTGGAATATGCGGGCGAATATTTGATGGCGTTGTCTATCAGATTGACGAGCACTTGTATTATTTTTTCCTTGTCGGCGTAAACAAAACTTGCCGATCGCGCAAAGTCGACGTCGAGTTGCAGTTCTTTTTTCAAAAGATTTGGTTCGAAACGTTCTACGATATGCTTTATAACTGCATTGATCTCGAATCGCGATTTGCTGAGCGGATATTTTCCCGATTCCATGCGCGACAGATCGAGCATGGAAGTTATCAATGAATTGAGACGCTTCGTTTCGCTCAATACGATCTTAAGATATTTTTCGCTGTCTTTGGTTGCGATAGTTCCGTCCAATATCGCTTGCAAAAAGCCTTGCATGGATGTAAGCGGAGAGCGTAATTCGTGCGACGCGTTGGCGACGAAAGATTTTCTTACCTGTTCGAGGCTTTCGAATTCCTCGGCTATATTGTTCACTGTCTTGCCGAGACGCTTTATTTCGACGTCCATGTTCTTTTTGATTTCGGTGCGCGCGTTGTATTCGCCGTTACACAGTTTTCTCGCCGTATCGTTTATGTGTTTTATCGGAGCAATGAGCGTTTTATAATTTATTAAAACATAAACGACGGCTTCGATAGCGACAGCCGCGACCATGCAAACGCAGAGCAATACGGTGTTTAATACGGAGTCATCCAAAAACGGTAATAAAAAATAAGCGGGACAAAATACCGTAGTTGCGAATACGATCAAAAACAGTATCGTACGGAAAATGTAACTGCTTAGAAATTTCATGCTTGCGGAGTCTCGAATTTGTAGCCTACGCCCCAAACCGTATTGAGCCTCCAACATTTGCCGCTTCCGAGTTTTTCGCGGATACGCTTAATGTGTACGTCGACTGTGCGGGCGTCGCCTTGGTAGTCCGAACTCCATACGCTATGCAAAAGCTGTTCGCGCGTAAATACTTGCATGGGATTTGACGCCAGCTTGTATAATAGTTCTATCTCTTTGGGAGTCATGTCTATGGTTTTGTCATCGATTTTTACGATATAATTTTTTACGCTTACAAATAAATCGTCGTATTTCAAGTCGGCGTTCGGCTCGCCGCGTACGTCGCTCGGTTGCGCGGGTTGCGATCTGCGGAATATGGCTTTTATTCTGGATATCAATTCCTGCGGCTCGAACGGTTTTGTTACGTAATCGTCGGCGCCGTAGTCAAGTCCGCTTATCTTGTCCATGGGTTCGCCTTTTGCCGAAACCATAATTATGGGAATATCGGAAAATTTTCGAACTTCGGTGAGTGTTTCGTATCCGTCCATTTCCGGCATCATAACGTCAAGTAGCATAAGGTCGCAATTGTTTTCATTGAGCGCTTTTATGGCGTCTTTGCCGTTGTGGCATATCATAGTTTCATAGTTCTCTTTAACAAGGTAAAGCGTTATCAGTTGACAAATGTTATCGTCGTCGTCAACAATAAGTATTTTTCGGTTTGACATCTTATCCGCACCTTTTGCCGCTTTTCCGACATCCGTGATATTGTAACCATTATACTAAATAGCCGAAAAAATTACAAGTATTTTGAATATTTATTTTATTTCGGCTATCGTGACTCCGGCATCGCCCTCACCGTATCTTCCGTATCTGTAAGAGGCGACTTTTCCGCATGTTTTCAGATAAGCTTGAACGCCTTTTCCCAATGCTCCGGTGCCTTTTCCGTGTACTATGCGTAAAATACTTCCCGACGGCAACGATATCAATACCGGTTCCAGTTTTTCTACCGCTTCCGATACTGTCATGCCCAAGAGCATGATTTCGGTATTTTGCGGCGCGGGATCTTCGGTAGCTGTAATGTGCGCGGCTTTTTTTCGAGCGTTCGCATAAGTTTTATCGTTTGAGGTCTTTACGGGAATCGCGAGGTCGCCGGATTTTATATTGAGCCGCATATTTCCCACGTTTACTCCGTAATTTCCTTTTTTATCGGCAAGAGATAAAAGCGTGCCTTCGCTGCCCAAAGATATCACCGCCACGGTTTGCCCTATTTTTGCCTTTTCGGGGACAAATGCCGAGTAGACCGGACGAATTCGTTCGTCGCTTTCGCGTTTCAT
>CATKCE010000018.1 GCA_949744905.1 uncultured bacterium | reverse complement strand
TTATGGAACACAAATTTAATATTATGGTTAACAGGCTTGCCGAAATAGAGCAAGCCTTTTCCGATTACAAGCAAAAATCTGAAGAACGTTTTTACAATCAAATGCAAAAGCAGGAGCAACTCGAACAAAAGATAGTCGAGCTTACGGACAAATACAATACTGCCGTAGAAAAGTTCAATACGGCAGTGGAAGCGGTCAATGCTCTTAGCGAACAAGTTAAGGAATTACAAGCAAATTACGACCCGACGGTCGTAAGACAATAATTGGAGGTACATAAAAATGGATATCAATGCAATATGGCAAATCATGGAGCCGTGGTTAAATACGATACTTACGGCGTTAGGCACTGCTCTTGCAATTTACGCAACGATAAAAGTCTATCTTAAAAAGTGGAATTTTAGCCTTATGGAGCGTTACGACCCGCGCGAAATAGCAAGCAGTGTTGCGGAGAAACTGTCGGGTAAAATGCTTAATATAGACGTTACGGCAGTTACCGAGAAAAAGTTGGATAAAATAGAGCAGAAACTGAATAAAAGAGTGGAAACGATATGCGAGACAATAGCGGCATACAGTCACATACTTGCTCGAATAGGCGCGGCGGTAGCTAAGTTCAAATCGCTTACCGACGAAGAACGACAGGAATTACAAGAAGCGGTCAAGGCTTTGGATAAGGGTTATATACCGCCCGAGCCGGAAGAAATCATTACCGTTAAGTTAGAACCTATTGCTATCGATACGCCCGCCGAGGATGCAGAGAGCGAGAGCGTTATCAACTTCGGGGGTGTGAGATGAAGTGGACTAAGAGAAAAATAGCATATAACGTCTTACAGCTCGTGTTTTACGGCGTTGTGCCACTTGTGCTTGTATTTATGCTGTACGGCAATTTAGGACATACAAGGCAAGCTGTGGGCTTTAAGATAGCGGCTCCCGGTATTATAATAGCCGCACTCGTTTTCATGTGCTTTAAGAAGCTGTTTATCAATAAAAAACTGGCTGACGCGCACGATAGGCTTAATAAGCATAAGGCAGATCTGGAAGTGAAAACGGACCAAACCGAAATTGCAAATATAGAACAACAGATAAAAAACTATCAGACAGTCGAGGTCGTTCTGCGCTCCGTTGTTCCTATACTGTTATTCTTGTTGCTCATTATTTGTTGTAAAGTTATGGAAGCGCAGCTCGTCAAGCTGTCGGGTACTTGCGGGTTTATATTGGTGTCGTATCTCATCGGCACGATATTTGCAATACTTGACGCACGTGAGGTCCGCGGCAAACATAAAACGGAGGAGATAACATGAGCTTTCGGGAAAAAGTCCAAAGCGTAAAAGACGTAGCGCTTGACATAAAAGATAGCTTTTCGTTGCGGCAGTTCACCATGATACTGGTGGTAGTATTCGGGGTTGCGGCAAATATAGCGGTAGACTATCTGCGCGTAGGTTTCGACGCAAGTATATTCGCGTCGCCCGCGTATTGGATAAATCTTTGTATAAGTCAAGGCGCGGTCATAATAATCATGTTTTGCTTGTACAGCGTAACGTCCGAGCGAGAAGAGAACGCGAACGCCGAAATAAAAGATTTGCGCCGCGCTATTTATAAAGCCCATTGCGATCTGTCTAAATATGCTTTGTTGGATAAGTTTGACGAGTACGTTTACTTGCAGAATATCTACCGCAAAAAGAAAGCGTATACGAATAAAATGCAACGAAAGATTTTTCATGCAAAAACGGACGAACGCAAGAAAGAGCTGGAAGCGGAACTCAAACACGGCTTAGAGATAATAGAGAGTATTAAGGTAAAATACAACAAAATACGAATATCCACTATTTTCAGTCGTTCATCGTTACCGCAGACCGACGACGAGGACTTAGAGGACGGACGGAGCCGCGCTACGTACAAAATGCTTCTTAATAAGGTTGTAAGCATAATAGCGTTCGGCGTATTGCTTTCTATGCTCGTATTCGACCCGCAATCGTTCAGTTTGGGGCTGATAGTAAAAACGTGCGTAAAGATATTTCAAGCGGCATACGCAATGTACATAGGCGGTAGCGACGGCGTAAGATATGTGCGCGGTCCGCTTCTTACCGCACTCGATAATCGCGCTCAGTTTATACAGAAGTTCATCGAACATAATATGCCGAGCGCGGAACAACGTCAAGCGATAGAGCAGGAGCAGAAACTACAAGAAAAAGTCGAGGCAGAGGAGATAATTGCCCGGCGGCAAATTTAATAGAGCAGGGGAATGTAAAAAGCGGCTATTCAAGTGATAGTCGCTTTTTGCTTTTTAATCAAAATTAGCGTATAGGCTGTATGCGATCGCCATTTGCTCTACGAAGTTTTTGACCCCGGAAAAATAATTGCCTATGTAATATTCGTATTTGTTTTTAATACTGTCTCGAACTTTATCAAAATTCTTTTTGGTGTAGTAAGCGAGTTTAACGCGTTGATTGTCATTGCTTGTTTCCACAGTTGCGGCAAGCTCGGCGTACTCTTTGCTCATAACAATATTTTCCGCGAGAGTTGCTCTGTATATGAGCTTAGCGAATATGTCTAAAATTTCGTTTGTTGTAGTCTCGAATTTATTGTCTATCATAAATCGCTTGATGCGTTTTATTTCATCGGCTGGATAGCCTATGTCGTTTGCCCTTGTCATTCGTGTTTCTCCGATAAGATTATATAATACATTTGTTCGATTCGTTCTGCTTAGAAAAAAGTTGTAAGATAATGTATTATATAGGAGAATCTCTGGACTTGGAAACGCACTTTATAATTACGGAAATATATCCGACAAATACAAAAGCTATGACCTTTGAAAAGAGGTCGATTTTTGCGCGTATGGGTGCGCGCATGGGTAAACTATAAAAAATATACCATATATAGTATTCGGAACTGCCGAAAGACCCTATATATGGTATATTTTTTCTTTTTGGTGGACGGGGGTGGATTCGAACCACCGAAAGCTGAGCTGGCAGATTTACAGTCTGCTCCCTTTGGCCACTCGGGAACCCGTCCTTATATATTAAGTTTTCTTTGCTGTCAATGGAGCCGGAGAAGGGACTTGAACCTTCAACCTACTGATTACAAGTCAGTTGCTCTACCGATTGAGCTACTCCGGCATACAAAAAAAGGAATTTGAATCCTTTTA
>CATKCE010000017.1 GCA_949744905.1 uncultured bacterium | reverse complement strand
TGAGCTATCGAGGCAAAATAATGGCGACCTGGAAGGGACTTGAACCCTCGACCTCTAGCGTGACAGGCTAGCGTTCTAACCAACTGAACTACCAGGCCGTATTTGATAATGTGGTAAGGTAAGTGGTGGGCCTTCAGGGACTTGAACCCCGGACAGGTCGGTTATGAGCCGACTGCTCTGACCAACTGAGCTAAAGGCCCTTATGGCACATTGTCAAAACTGACTTGTTTACTATACTACAAAGTCGGCTTTGTGTCAAGAAAAAACGCTCGGTTTTGCAAAAAAATCGTAAAAAAATCTTTCGATTCGTTTTCGACAAGATTACCTTATATCGCGCAAGTTTCTTCAAAATGCGATTTTTGCTTTTTGATACAATAGCTTTACACAAACCGAGGCGTAAAAATGAAAGTAAGTCATAAAATAACCAACAATACTTTATACGTATCTTTGTACGGCGAACTGGACGAGAGTTGCGCCGCCCGGGTCCGCGCGCGGCTGGACGCGTTGTTTGAAACGGCAGGGCTGAGTAAAGTCGTGCTTGATTTTGCCGGAGTATCGTTTATGGATTCCACCGGTATCGGCATGCTGATAGGTAGATACAAGGCGCTTAAAAGCATGCGCATACCGTTGCTGATAAGTTCGCCGCAAAACGCGGTGGACAAACTTTTGTCGTTGTCCGGCATATACGAAATTATGCCCAAAATAAACTTGTAGGAGCCGGATATGGATAATTTCATGTCTTTGAAAATAAAAGCTATAAGCGAAAACGAAGCGTTTGCGCGCAGCGCGGTGGCTGCTTTTTGCGTGGACGCGAATCCCACCGTGGATAAACTCGACGATATAAAAACGGCGGTTTCGGAAGCTGTGACAAACAGTATTGTGCACGGTTACGGAAAAGATCCCGAGGCGGTAGTCGAGATAGACGTGACGCGCTCGGGCGGCAAAGTACATATCGAGGTAAGGGATACGGGAGTGGGCATACCGGACATACAAAAAGCCCGCGCGCCGTTTTATACCACCAAGCCCGACGAAGAACGTTCCGGCATGGGGTTTACCGTAATGGAGTCTTTTATGGACGAGTTGGAGGTAAAGCCCAACTCGCCGCACGGGCTCATAGTAAGCATGACCAAAAGCCTCGGTAACTCTGACTGACGGAGCGACTGTATTTTGTTGGAGCAAAGCGTTACCCAAGAGCTGATCGAGCGCGCGCAAAAAGGCGACGAGACGGCTAAGACCGAACTTATAGAGGAGAATTCTCCTCTTATAAAAAGCGTGATACGTCGTTACCGCAATAAAGGCGTGGATTACGAAGATTTGTATCAACTGGGTTGTATCGGCTTTTTGAAAGCCATACGTAATTTTTCCGTGCAGTTCGGCGTAAAGTTTTCCACTTACGCTGTGCCGATGATAGCCGGCGAGGTAAAGCGCTTTTTACGCGACGACGGATACATCAAAGTTTCGCGGTCGGTAAAATCGCTTGCCGGCAAAATATCGTATTTTGTGGAATCGTACAAAAACACGCACAACGACAGTCCGGATATAGAGACCATAGCCTCCGAGTTCGGCATAGAGCCGCACGAGGCCGTTTTCGCGCTGGATTCGGCAAAGTTTCCGTTGTCGCTGTACGAAAAGACCGACGACGAACACAACCGTTCGCTTATGGAAAAAATAGCGTCTAAGGAGACGGTAGAGGACAACCTCGACAAAATAGTTCTTAAAGACGCCATTGCGAGTCTTGACGAGCGCGAAAAGAAAATAGTTGTGCTCAGGTATTTCCGCGACAAAACGCAAAGCGAAGTGGCGCGGGTATTAAACGTTTCGCAGGTACAGATATCGCGTTTGGAAAATAAGATACTGGATAAATTGCGCCACGTGTTTTTATGAAAACGCGCCGTCGCAAAACAAGTCGTCGTTTTTATAAAACGAATGCAGATATTCGGTTATAAGCATAAGGAATTCGTAAAGAGTGGGGCACTGCGTCAGTACCGACGCGTTATACATCGTGTTTACGCCGTCGAGATCGTTTTGTTTGTAAGTGCGCTCGACTGCGTACTTCATGCGCTTTTCCACAGCGTCGCCGCTCAATTTTTCGGCGGAGCTCAGTTTTGAGCATATCGCGTTTACCGAGAGTTTCAGCGGATACAGTCCGTATAATTCCAGTATCGCGTCGATGAGATGTCGGTAACCTTCAAGTTTGGGCGAGAATCCTAAAAACAGCAATATTCTTTGCACTGTAATTCGTCCGACTTGTTTGTTCATTGGGTTCCTCCGGAATGTGTATATTACAATAATACCAAATTATGTAAAAAATGTAACTCTTTTCGACATCTCTCTTTTTATATATTTTTATACCGAATTATCCGTTTTCCTCATTTTTTCTCCGTTTCCCGTTTGTCGACATGAGGCAAATACGCATATATGTTGACAGTGTGAATAATGTGTGATATAATCAAATAAACTTTTACATATACATAAGGAGGAGAGATGAACAAGAAACTTGCGGCGTTTTATGCCGACCGGGGATTGACCGTAAGCGGTAACCGCGCATACGGTATACTCGGAGGGTATGAAGTAAACGCCGAAGTAGTCGGCGTCGGTTTTAACTACAGTAGCAACATGCCTTTCAGATTGCATTTTTCGTTCTACGCTACCGACGAGCAGAGACGAAACATGGAGACGGAAATACGTTCCGCCGGGCTCGTGCGTTGTAAATGCATGTTCACGCAGTACGGATTGTCGGCGGAAATGAGCGATTTTACGATAGGGAAGTTTGTGGATCGCCTGCCGGGTATTATCGACACGCTGACGGGCATAATATCGCAAAACGGCGGACTTGCCGCCGAATACTGTCCTGTGTGCGGCAACGCTTTTGCGGACAATAAAAAAGAGTGTTCGGTTGACGGTCGCAGAATATGTTTAGACGCAGACTGCGTGGAAAAGCTCAACGCGGTGATCGACGCCGAAAACAAGGAGTTCGACCGGGCGCCCAACAATTATCTTCGCGGTTTTTTGGGCGCGCTTATCGGCGGTGTCGCCGGCGCCGCGGGAGGCGCGCCGGTGTTTTTTTCGGGGATCTTTTCGTCCCTGTGGGCCCTAGTTTCCTTGGTGGTCG
>CATKCE010000016.1 GCA_949744905.1 uncultured bacterium | reverse complement strand
GGCGGGCGCGGCAAAAACCGGAGCCGCTTTTTTAGCGTCGGCCGCGGCTTTGCATATTGCGGCGAACTTGTCCTTTGCGGCAAGCGTGTCGCCGCAAATCGGCTTGCGTTCGGCTTTAAGTTCCTTAACTGTCATGCGCAGCGCCCTGAGCATTGCCCTGTCAAGATCTTTTGCGGCAAGTCTGCGCAAAGATTCTACGCCGTCGTAGTCGCGACCCTCCTCGGTGCTGTCCGCCAGATAAACTATTTTATCAAGCACGCTCATATCCGCGCTTCCGGTCGTATGCTTGGCTATCGCGCCGACTATCCTTGCGTTGCACCCGAAATGATCGCGAGCTATCGCCGCCGATACGTACGCATGCAATACCGACGGAGCGCCCTTTGACAATTCGGCGTAATTCTCCACGAGTATTTTGTTTTTATCCAAAGTTTCCTTATCGGCATATTTGCCGATATCGTGCAAAATGAGCGCGGTTATTGTCTCATGCACGTCTTCGCCGTGCAACTTGGCAAGTTTTATTCCGGCTTTTACCGCTCTGAAAGTATGACCGATGCGTTCCTTTGTCAAACCGAACGTAAGATACGCTTTTGTATACTCTACGTATTCGGTATATAATCCGTGTTTAGCTATAAACTCCGATACTTCTTCCGGCAGAAATTCCGACTCTTTTCCAAAAGCCACCGCCGCGCGGACAAGACTCGAAGAACAATCCGCCGCCTTAAAGCCCGCGGCTTTGAATTTGAACCCAATCTCTTTTAACCCGCGCAATACTTTTGCGGATACAGGATATCCCTCGCGCCGTATAAGGCAAAACGTCGCGTTCGCGGCAAGATAGTCGGCGTCTTTCCATTCGGCAAGTCCGTTTAAGCAATCCGAGCCGATAACGAAATACAACTCGGCGCCGTCGTATTTTTCCTTATAATGACGCACGGCGTCCACGGTATAGCTTACCGTTTCACGTTTTATCTCCCACTTGGATACTTTAACGTTTTCAAGTTCTCCCGTTATCTTGCGCAACATTTTGACGCGGTCTTCGCCGCTTGCCGAACAACCGTTTTGCTTGAACGGAGAAACATAACACGGCAAAACCACCACGCGTGAAAACTTGCGCGAAAGATTTTCTATTATTTCCAAATGGGATTTGGTCACAGGGTCGAAACTGCCGCCCAATATCGCTACTTTTTTTACTTTGTCAGCCATAATTATCCTTTTATAAATATAATGTTATTCCACAAACTCGAATTCCACGTCGAGTATGCGTACCGTATCGCCCTCGCCGGCGCCCGCTTTTTTAAGGGCTTTTATTACGCCGTCGTCACGCAATCGTTTTTGAAAATAGTTAAAACTGTCGTAGCTGTCCAGCACTACTCCCCGGGCAAGCTCCTCTATCATGCCGCCGCACACCTCAAACGCTCCGTCGTCGTCCCTGCGGACGGAGAAACCGGTAGTATCGCGTTCGGGGAATACATACGGTTCGAATTCAAGCGGCGCTACGGGGGGTATTTCGGACAACGTTTCCCATACGCATTTTATAAGCGCATCAATTCCTTGTTTTGTGACCGCGCTGACAGGAAAACACGGAACTTTCACTTTACGCTTAAATTCCGTCACCGCTCTGTCGTCGGCAAGCAGTTCGGCTTTATTGAGCGCGACTATCTGCGGACGCTTGCACAGTTCCGGCGAAAAATCTTTAAGCTCGCGGTTAATGTTTTTATAATCTTCCACCGGGTCGCGCCCTTCGCCGGCGGAAATGTCCACAACGTGCACTATCAACCTTGTGCGCTCGATATGCCGCAAAAAGTCCGTGCCAAGGCCTGCGCCCTTGCTCGCTCCGTCAATAAGTCCCGGTATATCGGCGACAACAAAACCGTGGTCGTAATACCGTACCGCGCCGAGATTTGGAGACAGCGTCGTAAAATGATAATTAGCTATTTTGGGCTTTGCCGAGCTTACCGACGATAACAGTGTGCTTTTTCCCACGTTGGGATATCCGACAAGCCCTACGTCGGCTATCGTCTTGAGTTCCAGCAAAACGCTCTTTTCCTCGGTCTGCTCGCCGAGTTGCGAAAAATGCGGCGCCTGCCTGCGGCTGGACTTAAAGCGCGCGTTACCTTTGCCGCCTCTGCCGCCGCGCAACACTGTCACTCTGTCGCCGTCATGAAAAAGATCGGCGATTATCCCTCCGCTTTCGGTATCGGTTATAACGGTACCGCGCGGAACTCTGATAATAAGTTCTTTACCGGATTTTCCGTTGCAGTAACGTCCGCTGCCGCGTTCGCCGTCCGGCGCGCGAAAATGCGATTCGTATTTAAAATCCAGTAGCGACGTCATACGCGCGTCAGCTTCGAATACTATATCTCCGCCAACGCCGCCGTCGCCGCCGTCCGGACCGCCGTTACTCACGTATTTTTCGGTGTAAAAACTCGTACAACCCGAGCCTCCGTTTCCGGCTTTTATAAAAATTCTTATTCTGTCTACAAACATTACGCTTTTTTGTCCACCGCCGCTTGTTTTGCGATATCCGTTTTTATGCCGAGTTTTTCCATTATGGCTTTGCTGGCTTTACGCCCCGCACCCATTGCGAGTATTACGGTCGCGGCGCCGGTAACGGCGTCTCCGCCCGCGTAAATTCCGTCAACGCTGGTCTGCATGGTTTCCTCGTCTACGACTATTGTTCCCTTTTCCGAAGTTTTAAGAGCCGCAAAGCTGTTTTTTATAAGCGGATTGGGACGAGTCCCCAAAGCCACGATGACCATATCTACCGGTATCTCAAACTCGCTTCCCGCAACCGCACGCGGAGAACGGCGTCCGCTCTTATCCGGCTCTCCCAACTCCATCTTTACGCAACGCATACTCTTGACCCAACCGTTTTCTCCTCCGAAAGACACCGGATTGGTAAGCAGACAAAACTCTATACCCTCCTGTTCGGCATGGTGTATCTCCTCGGCGCGAGCGGGCATTTCTTCGCGTCCGCGGCGGTACACGACCTTTACGCTCTCGGCGCCCATCCTGATCGCTGTGCGCGCCGCATCCATAGCGACGTTTCCCGCACCGATCACGCAGACTTGTTTGCCGCGCGTG
>CATKCE010000015.1 GCA_949744905.1 uncultured bacterium | reverse complement strand
TGTGTTGATTGTTTATATTGTTTGGAATGCTCTCCCGTTCAAAATTTTGATTTTGTTGGGCGGGTTACAAAGCGTTAACAAACAATATTATGAGGCTGCCAGGGTAGACGGTACGAGCCGCATCAGAACGTTTTGGCGCATAACTGTTCCTATGCTTTCTCCTATGTTGGCGTACGTTGTCATTACGGGCTTTATTGGCGGCTTTAAGGAATACAGTAGCGTAGTAGGTATTTTCGGCGAACAAATGGGACCTGTTGGATCTAAAGGTCGCTTAAATACTATGATAGGCTTAATCTACGATGCATTGGAGACGGGCGACTACGGTCGGGCAAGCGCTGCTGCATTGATATTATTTGTCATTATATTTATCGTCACAATGATAAATATGTACGTCAGCAAGAAAAAGGTTCACTATTAGGAGGCGCAATATGAATAAAAGTGATAATAATATTGATAATGTTGTGTCCGAAGTTGCAGTTAGCGAACAAGTTACCGAGCAAATGGAACAAGCGGTTGATCAAATTTCGCAACCCGAACAAACGGCAGAATTGAAAAGCGCGGTAATGCGCGAACGCAATATGCAGACCGTAACCACTAAGCAAAAAGTCGGCAAGATTTTTGTTCAAATAGGTTTGTATCTGTTTTTGACAATAATGGCATTGATCGTCTTGTTTCCGTTTTATTGGATGATTATTTCATCCTTTAAGACTCTTGACGAATACTACGTTAACCCACCCACGTTTTTCCCTACGCAAGCTTTTGATATCAAGAACTATGCCGAAGCTTTTACGACCGGTTCGTTGGATATACTGTTTTTTAATACGGTATATGTCGGCATCGTGTCCACGGTGTTATCGTTGGTTATAACCGTATTATCGGCGTTTGCTTTTGCTAGATTAGAGTTCAAGGGAAAAAATGTTCTGTTTGCTTGTTTGCTGGCGACGATGATGATACCTGGCGAATTATTTACCATTACCAACTTCCAAACGGTTATCAATTGGAAGTGGACGGAAACTTTTACCGTACTAATCATACCTTTCTTGGTCAGCGTATTCTACATTTATCTGTTGCGTCAAAACTTTTTGCAAATACCCGACGAGTTGTATTACGCCGCCAAGGTTGATGGCACGAGCGACTTGAAGTATCTGTGGAAAATTATGATTCCGCTTGCGCTTCCTACGTTGATATCCATTACGATACTCAAAATGATGGGCGCTTGGAACTCTTACATTTGGCCGAGATTGGTGGCTCACGGAGACGCTCACCGTCTGATTACATACGGTTTGCGCAACGCGTTTACTCCTGCTGACGGTCAAATGTACGACTATCCCGTTCAGATGGCGGCGGTAGTGATGGTATCGTTGCCTTTGTTCCTTGTCTTTGTGTTCTTGCGCAAATACATTATGAAGGGTGTTAGCCGAAGCGGTATCAAGGGATAACGAATTTTTCGTTATCGGTGCAAACGTCGCGTTTGCGGTTTTAATTCGAAATATATTGAAAAATATATAAAATAAATTAATTAAGGAGAAGTGAAATCCGATGAAGAAATTATTGTCTGTGATTCTGGCCGTTATGCTTGTCGTTACTGCGATAGTTGCGTTGTGCGCTTGCGATTTTGGCGAAGACAAACTTCAAATTACTTTTTATCACACAATGGGAGCAGATTTACAAAAGGTTTTGAATAAGTATATTGAGAAATTCGAAGAAATCTATCCCGGAATCAAAATCAATCATACGCAAGTCGGCGGATACAACGATGTTCGCGATCAAACGTCCAAGGAAATTCAGGTAGGACAAGGACCGAACATAGCTTATTGTTATTCCGACCACGTTGCGTTGTACAACAAAGCTCTTGCGGTTGCTACGCTTGACGATTATATCGCCAGCACCGAAATGGTCGAAGCGGAAAAATTCGGCAATGCGGAAGCGATGCCTATCGGTCTTACGCAGGAACAAATTGACGACTTTATTCCCGGTTATTACAACGAAGGTAAAACGTTCGGCGACGGCAAAATGTATACGATGCCGTTCAGTAAGTCTACCGAAGTATTGTATTACAACAAGACGTTCTTTGAACAACACAAGGAAAAGATTGCCGTTCCTACGCATTGGTGGTGCACCGAAGCTTGTCCTGCAGATTGTAAATCTGGTTTGGAAAAAGTTCTCAGAGAAATAAAATCAATTGATGATGGATGCATTCCGCTCGGTTACGACAGCGAAGGCAACTGGTTTATCACTATGTGTGAACAGCTCGGCACGCCTTATACAAGCGCAACGGGAGAAAACTTCCTGTTTGACGATAGTAGAAACTACGAATTTGTAAAGAGATTTGCAGGTTGGTACGCAGATGGTTTGATTACGACTCAAACTATTAATAACGATTATACATCCAGTTTGTTTAAGCAAACGGACAAAAGCAAGTCGCATAGTTATATGTCCATCGGTTCGTCTGCCGGTGCTACTAAGCAGGCTCCCGACAAGGTTGACGGCGACTATCCTTTCGAAGTGGGTATCGAACCTATTCCGCAAATAGACCCAAATAACCCCAAAGTTATAGCTCAAGGACCGAGCGTTTGTATTCTTAACAAAGCAAATAAGGACGAAGTTCTTGCGTCTTGGTTGTTTATCAAGTATCTTGCAACGACGCCTATGTTCCAAATTGAATTTTCCGGCACCGGTTATGTTCCTGTAATTCAATCTGTTAAGGAAGTAGAATCGTATGCGAGCAAACTGAATTCCGCTAACGGTTACGCTAACGTGGCGTACCTTGCTCAAAAGGTTTGTCTCGATCAAGCCAATGCTTACTATACCAGTCCTGCGTTCGAAGGATCTTCCGAAGCTCGTGACCAAGTCGGCGACTTAATGGTTAACTGCTTCAAAGAAGCTATGACAAAAAAAGATTCCGGCGGACTTACCACTGCGTTTATGCAAAAGGCGTTTGCCGACGCTGTTAACGAGTGCAAGTACTATATCGGACAATAATAAAGATTGCAGAGTTGACTATGAAAAAGTTTTTTAGCATTTTGACTGCGGCAACATTGATTATTCTTTCTTTGGGTGTAT
>CATKCE010000014.1 GCA_949744905.1 uncultured bacterium | reverse complement strand
TGCAGCAAGTGTCCTTGCCGCCGCAGCAGCAAGAGAGCAATAAGTACCACAACAGCATGTCGGAGCAATCGCAGCCTTTCTTCTCGTAGCATCCGCAGCCGTTATCCCGTCCGCCGCCGCAGCAGCAAAGGAGCAGGATAATAAGGAACATATCGTTCCCGCAGTTGTTAAACATTGCAAGTTCCTCCTATATAGATTTTATATCGGACTCAAGCAACGCCGCCCGCCGCGACCCGTCCTTTTACCGCTACCGGTATGCGGCAATCGGAACCCGCGCGGCGAAGCGCATCGCTTTTCATCCGTCGTACTTCTCGTTTTTCATGCGCACGTTTGAAATTCGTCTTTTGTTTGAGAGATATCTCTAATTTATAATATGTAATTCCGATAACTGTGTGATAAATTTCGACCGCATTTCAAACATAAAAAAAGCGCATGTCTTTACACGCGCTTTTACTATGTTATGTTATCCGAAAAGCATCAACGGTATTTGATCGGGTCGCGGCGGCGTAAGCTGATGGAACACAACTCCCTTTACCGTAAGAAGCACCGCAAGCATTACGCCGACTAAAGTTATGGCGACCAGAATGCCGCGGGGTTTCAACTTTGGCAATTTGAAACGCAAAACAAACAATAACGACATGATAAGCAATGCGCCAGCCATTATTATGCCGGAAACGAAATGCAATTTTTCACTGTGCCAGAAAAAGCTGGCTATCATCCAGAATATCGGATACGCGATAGCCACCGCCGTCACAGGCATGCCTTCGTATTCGGTACGGTCGGAAGGGTTTTCGGAATTCCTACGCAACTCTTCGGTAACGTTGAAGTATGCAAGGCGTATCAACGCGCAAAGGATAAACACTACAAATACAGGAATATAATACCATCTGTTCATGCCCATGCCGTAACCAATCATTGCGGGAGCCACGCCGAAAGCTATCAAATCGCTCAGCGAATCTATCTGCTCGCCGAACATGCATTCTTCCTTAGTACGGTTTTTACGCGTTTTTGCAACGGTACCGTCGAACGCATCGCAAATACCCGACACGAGCAAACATATCACGGCCACCCACGTATGCTCGACGGCGGAAAAACACATACCGACCACGGCGGCGATAACGGAAAAATACGTAAGTATCACTCCGTAATGCCAATAGCCGACTAATTTTTTACCCCCCCCTGCATTATTCATACAATTCACTCTCCGTGCGGTCGCCCGCCGATATTTCCGTCGATACGGTTTCGTTTGTTACGCTATCTTGATCATCCGACGGCTTGTCCGCGGACAATAGTTCGTTTTTTGTATCGCCGCCCTCGGTTTCTTGACGTATAGCGCCGTTTTGCACTGATATTTCGTCATCCGATACCTGCGGTGCGGACTCAATGCACGCCTCGGCCTCCAAAACGGCTCTCCGTTTCCGCCTAACAATAGCCCCGTGGTAAGACAGAGTAACAACTCCGCTTAACGCCATGCGCATATAATACGAAAGCGTCCGCGCAACCATCATTGACGCGAGTATGAATATTTTATCGAAGTAAAGACCGTAAATATGAAGATACAAGTATTCAAACGCGCCCACGCCGCCGGGCAGCGGTATGGAATAATAGCCTATTGTTATGAATATCTGCATTGCCACGATGTCCAAAAACGCCACGTCGCTTTTTACGGCCATACATACAAAACATGTGATAAGCACCTGCGATACGCGTTGCAATACATTAAATAAAAGCGCTATGGCGAAAAGTGCTCTGTGTTGTTTTAACAATCTGACGCAACCGCGGTACTTTGCGACAGCACGGAAAAGTTTATTGCGCCACTTATTCTCTTTTTTGATTATGCGCATTTTGCAGAGCAAAGTGATAAGACCGTTGCCGCATTTTAAGACCACGCGGTGGCAATACATGCACGCGACAAACAACGCGAGCAAAAACAACTGTATTATTATCCCGAGTATGATCAATAGCTTGGTAAAAGCATTAAAACTCAGTATCATTGCGGGACTGATAATAAACGCCGCCGCGCACAATATTATCATCGCCGCGGTATATGCGATCAAATTAAATACAAGCGAAAACGTAGCCGCTCCGGGATTCATCCCGTCCTGTACCATATAATAAGCCGATGCCGGTTGGCCGCCGGACGCCGACGGGGTTATCGCGGAATAGTACACGTCGGATGCGGCGTAAACCACCGACGACCGCAGTTTGCATTTATGCCCCATTGTACGGCATATAACATGCAACGCAAACCCCTCGAACAATACCGACCCGAGCATACACACAAACGCTATGACCAAAAACCACGGGTCGCTCTTTACAAGGAAATCGCCTATACTCTTAAAATCGAGTTCGCGGTTACTTAGACACAATATCAATAAAGTCACGGCGACAAGGAGTACAAGAAAAGCGATATTAAGTATCTGCTTTTTTACGCTTTTCGAAACTTTTTGTCCCATAACTTCTCCGATTTACCCGACCGCACAATTCTACATTCTAATTGTAACACAAATATTCCATCACCGTCAAGCGACTTTTATTTGTTTATCACGCGCTAATATTTTGGCATGATCCCGAATAACAAAAATGCCGCGACAAATCTTTACGATATATTACGACATTTATTATATGCGATTATTTTGTACAATATATCGCCCGCAATTACACATATATTACGATAGTCAAAATTATATTACATTGAAATCGTAGGTTCGAGTCCTGTTTTTTTCATAAACACACAAAAGACAACAGCAAAAACAAAAAAACTTTTCTGTTTCGATTTCTTTTCAAAGCCACTATATATAATTACATAAGCCGTGAAAAGCAATGTTTTCACGGCTTATGTAGTTTGACAACATTTTTGTCAAACAAAGATGGAGCTCCTGAGCGGACTTGAACCGCTGACCTAGTGATTACGAAAAGTAAAAATAATATTCCATGCGGAAATATGATATATTTATAAAGTAAAATACGCGTATGCGTAAAAGGAACAAACAACAATAATTGACATTATAAAAATTTTTAATTGTTGACAGAGGGTG
>CATKCE010000013.1 GCA_949744905.1 uncultured bacterium | reverse complement strand
TTCTCCCAACAGCCTTTATCTCCCCTTAAAACTTGTTTTTTATCACCTTTCCGGCAAGCCATCCGCCCGCCGCTCTGACGTTCTTTTCGGCGGAACGCACAACCGACTGCGCCGCCGCCTCGGCCTCTTTTCCGGCCGCCTCGGCTTCTTTCTCGGAGCGTACGCGCGCGGCCTCGAGTATTTCGGAAACGGCGAGTTTTGTCTCGCGCGCATGATCGGCGCGAAACTTTTCAACTTCCGAAACCGCCGACTGCGATATGGCGCGGGCCTGTTCGCGCGCCGCCTCCAATATCCGCTCCGCTTCCTGTTCGGCCTGTTCTATTTCCGCCAATACTTCCTCTATCATTTGCCTTCTTCCTCGATAGCCGTAATGCCGGATATCCTTCTTACGTGACGGGCGTCGCCCGAAAACTCCGTTTCCATAAACGCGTCTACTATATCCAAAGCCAATCCTTTGCCGGTGACGCGCTCGCCGAGAGCCAGGACGTTTGCGTCGTTATGCTCGCGCGTAGCCCTTGCCGAAAACGTATCGCCGCACAGAGCGCAACGTATTCCTTTCACTTTGTTTGCGGCAATGCTCATTCCTATTCCCGTTCCGCAGATAAGTATTCCGTTTACGCATTCTCCGTCCGCTACGGCGCGAGCCACCTTACGGGCGTAATCGGGATAATCCACCGACTCGGTCGTATAGCAACCGAAATCCTTTATCTCGTAACCCTTTTCTTGAAGGTGCTTTATTATTTCGTTTTTAAGTCCGAGCGCCGCATGGTCACAGGCTATCGCAGTCATTTCAAATTTTTCTCCGAAAATGGATTTTATAATTATAATGGATTTTATAATTATAATAATAACATGATTCGCGGGGTTTTGCAAGAAAAATCGCGTCATGCTTTGTGAAATTTATTCACGGTCCGACAACTCGCAAAGAGCGTAAACGTCTTCGCAGCAATACATGAGATATTCTGCGGTCTTTTTATAAAGAGCAAGATCGCCTCCGTACGGATCGGGCACGTCGTACCCGCCGGTTATCTCGCCCACCGACTTTACTTTTTCGCCGAATTCGGATAAAGCCGCCGCATGCGCCCTCGTCATGCAGACTATAAGGTCCGCCTGCTTTGCGATACCGCGCGTAAGCTGTTTTGCGGCATGCTTGCGGCGGAGGCGCACACCGAGGGCTTTTAACGCGCTTACCGCGTTATCCGTCATAGGCGCGCCTTCCTCAGCCGAGAGCCCCGCGCTTAAAACCTCGTAACAGGACGACTTGCGCTTTTTTGCGATATACTGTTTGAAGAGAGCTTCGGCCATCGGGCTCCGGCAAGTGTTGCCGGTGCACACGAACACCACTTTCTTTTTTGCCGCGCGTTCTCTTTTTACCGTAGCGGATCTGCTTTTTACATTTTGCTCCTTAGCCATAGCATACTCCTCCCTACGCATTTATATTATCTTTCCGCCGCTGCTTTTTACCAAACGGTTTATTATAGCCGCGCCTATTCCGTCGCTTGGCACTCCTTCGGCGATAACGGAGTCGAAATTATCGGCGTCGGCTTTACGCAACATGTAAAAAAGATTATGCGCGTAGTCGCGGTAATCGGCGCCCATGTCGTATACGTTTCGCGTTCCGTAATAACCCGCGTTTTTTTCCGTACACAGTATCACTGGATTTTTTCCCGCCGAGGTCAACGCGTCGTATTGCATGGCTATTCCCGCCGCCATGCCGGAATAGTAAGCGGAAAAATAGACCTCGGCTTTCGGCGAATAATGCTTATACTTCATACCCGGGCACAAAGCCACTTTGCCCGACGCCGCTATCTCGACTTCGCACCCGCACGCCTCGGCTATCTCGTCGCGAGATATGCCGCCCGCGCGTAAAAGTTTCGGAACGGCGCCGCTTACGTCCACTATTGTGGATTCCAGTCCCACCTCGCAGTGTCCGCCGTTCAATATATACGGTATCCTGCCGGCAAGATCGCCAAGCACGTGTTTCGCGCATGTGGGCGACGGACGCGTGCTGGTATTTGCCGAAGGAGCGGCAACCGGCACGTTGCACGCGCGCAGAAATTTTACGCATACGGGATGGCTGGGCATTCTCACCCCCACGGTATCCAGTCCGGCGGTGACCTGATCGGGCACGCTTTTGCTCTTTTTTAACACCAACGTGACGGGGCCCGGCATAAAACGGGCAATGAGTTTTTCGGCAAGCGGAGTTACTTCTCTTACCAACCCGTTTATCGCATCCGCCGAAGCCACGTGGACGATAAGCGGATTGTCGTTCGGTCTGCCCTTTACTCTGAAAATTTCAGATATCGCTTTAGTGTCGTACGCCGACGCGCCCAAGCCGTACACGGTCTCTGTGGGAAAAGCCACCGTTTTGCCGCCGTTTATCGCTTCGGCGCATAAGGCGATGTTTTCGTCGCTCGGCTTTAATATGACAGTTTTCATTTTTGTTCCTTATGTTATCGAATGTATATTTTCCGTCAATAATCACTTTATGAAAAAACCTTCCGTGATAATCGACACTGTTCTTACGTTTGCTGCGATCTTCCTGCTGTGCGCCGTGGTAGCGGGCTATTTTACGTCCGACAAGGCGTACACCGTGCCCGCCGCGCTCACCGCCGCTCTTGCGGTAACGTTCTTTACTTCGCGGCTGTCCGCCAAGCGCAGACTGCCGAAAAAGAGAAAACGCAAATTGGGCGAGCTGTTGAACAAGTTCATTTTTTCCACGCCGGCTTACGCTTACGACCATGTGCTCGACGCGATAAAGAGCAAACACGCAGTCGCCGAGCAAAACGGCTTTATAGTCTCGGGCGGCACGGCTTTTTACGTAAAGATAGATCCGGAAAAAATCGGTTTTTCCACTCTTGCCGAACGCTATTCCGCCGCCGCCGAAATAAAAGCCGAACGGCTCGTGATACTGTCCGCTTACGGAGCCGATACGCAGACC
>CATKCE010000012.1 GCA_949744905.1 uncultured bacterium | reverse complement strand
ATCGCGTCCAATATTAAAACTTGGGTTGATGCGGGCTATCTGCTTAACTATGTTCCCCAAAACGACGATGAAATTCAGCTTTCGGATTCCGCTACGAAACCGCTCGTAGGTTTGTACGCAGACAAGTTGTTCGCATACAACAAGGCTGCTGCCGGCGACGTTGTTCTTAGAAACATTTGGCAGCTGACCGGTAAAGACGGTACGTCATTGAAAAAGGTTAAGGGTTCGTCTATTCAGGATCCTTCCAACGAAGGTATTAACATGGCATTTTTAACCATGTTGACAAGTCCTGCTGCCTGCACCAAGCTGGCCGCCGCTTATCAAAGCTATTTCGGAAGCGCTTACACGGATCAATCCGGCTGCAAAAATATCGGTTATTATTTTGTTCAAGAATATATCAAAGCTTTGACTAACAATCATAGTTCGGACTCCAAGGTTTTGAGTGAAACTCTTGCTACCGATACAACGGGTACGGTTTTCGTTGTAGGTTTGAATAAGACAAAGGGATATGCCGGAAGTGAAAATAACTGGCACCAAGATTTGTTCTATTCCGGAGTTGACGGAGACGTAGAAGGCTACAACGGCTTTACCTACAACACCTATCTCAGCATTCCTAAGACGTCCAAACTTCCCTATACGGCGTGCTTGTTCGCAAGATACATTCTCACGGAAGAAGGCTTCAAAGCCGGTTGGAAAGACGTAGGATATTCTTCTCCCAATTCTAAGGTTTCTAATAACGTAGATACTGCTGCCGGCGTAGAGTATGACCTTGATGTTACGAAAGTTTTGCAAGAAGATGCGGCATATACGCGCGCTAACGGTGAAGACGTAAGAAAATTCGTTACTTCCGCTTGGACTGCAAAATAATATTAAATAAGTATAGCAAACTGGAATCTCGTATAGGAGAGACGCGCCGTCTCTCCTATACGTAGTTATAAGGAGATTTTATGACTAACGACAAGAAATTGAAATTAAATAAATTGGGCAATAACATGCGCACATATTTCGGCAAGCCTGCCAATGTCGTTACAATCGTATTTTTGATAATTTTGACAATAACTGTTGTCGCCCCCTTAATTACTATTTTGATAGATTCATTTCGTGTAAGTACCGTCGGGGAATCTGCGACAATTAACTTACCGCTTGGAAAGTTAACGGGAAAGCATTGGTATGGGGTATTGTTTGATTCGGAATACGATTACGCCGTCAATGCATTTTGGATACCGCTCGGCAACTCTATCGGAATGTCGTTGGTTGCTTGCTTGGTCGCCGTTTTGGGCGGCGGGGTAACCGCTTGGTTTGTTACGCGTTCCAATCTTCCCTGCAAAAAGTTTATTTCCACGGTATTTGTATTTCCGTACGTTATGCCAAGCTGGTCAATTGCAATGTTTTGGGAAAACTTTTTCAAAAATACGAATTTGACCACAGCTACAAAGCAGGTGGGAATGTTGCAAATGATAACGGGCGGCGCGGAGCACGGTCTGTGCGTCCCGCAATGGATGGTGTACGGTTTCTTTCCTACGGCAATGTGCTTGGGTATTCACTACGCGCCCTTTGCGTACATACTGATAGGCGGAATTCTGCGTAATATGGATGCAAACTTGGAAGAAGCGGCAACAGTATTAAAAGCAGGTCGCGCAAAAATACTGTGGAGAGTAACGCTGCCTATTGTTGCCCCTGCGCTTATCTCTACAATTTTGTTGGTTTTTTCAAGCAGCATAAGCAGTTATACCGTACCGGCATTTTTGAACAGAGACAAAGGTTTTGCAACAATATCTACTCAAATGCGTTCGGTTGCAGGTAATCCGAACACAAGGGGACAAGGCTACGTAATAGCTATAATTTTATTGCTATTCTCCGTTGCGATTCTTTCCCTAAATAACTGGTTTACGGGCAAACGTAAATCTTTTACTACTATATCCGGCAAATCCGGACAGGTTTCTCTCGTCAAGCTCGGTAAAGTGTGGCGTTGGGTATTTGCCGTATTGCTTTTGATAGTTGTGGTGTTTACAGCTATTATCCCGTTAATATCCTTTGCATTGGAAAGCTTTTGTCCGAACGGCAAATGGACGCTGTATTACTGGACTACTACGGACGAATTGTCCGCGCGTGTTACAGGTCAAGCGACGGGTATTTTGCGCAACGGCACTATATGGAAAGCTTTCGGTTACAGTTTGGGCTTGTCCTTGTGCGTGGCGTTAATCGCCGGTACTTGCGGTATGCTTATCGGCTACGCGGTATCGCACAAGCGCGGAAGTCGTCTTGCCACCTGGGTGGGCAATTTGGCGTTTTTCCCGTATCTTATTCCCGCATTGAGCTTTGGTGCAATATACCTTAGTGTTTCTAGCTCAGTTTCATTTTTGAGTGGCAGCTTTTTATTATTACTTGTGGTTGGCGGTATCAAGTTTTTGCCGTTTGCTTCCCGAACGGGAACCAACGCAATGCTGCAGGTTTCCGGCGAAATAGAAGAAGCTGCCGTTATGATGAATGCCGATTGGGGTAAGCGTATGACAAGGATACTGTTCCCGATACAGAAGTCCAGCTTTATGAGCGGTTATCTGCTTCCGTTTATTTCCTGTATGAGAGAAATGTCGCTGTTCGTATTGCTTGCCCCCGCGGGATCGCTGTTGACGGTAGTATTGCAGGACTGGACGAACAACGGCTTATATGGAGCCACCCCCGTTGCTAACGGTATCAACTTGATTATCATTTTGACCATTTTGATGTTCCAGTTTATCATCAACAAGCTTACGGGCGCGTCGCTTGACAAGGGAATCGGCGGCTAAGCTTTGAAGTCGTATAACCTTCGCAATACTGTGTTAGACTTGCGTTTCGACTAAGTCCT
>CATKCE010000011.1 GCA_949744905.1 uncultured bacterium | reverse complement strand
TTTATAACGTCTATCGAGGATTATAGCGTTTGCACAAACAATACGTACGTCATTAGACCCCCCCACGTAAAACCGCCGATCCCTTTTGCGATAAACACCGTACCCGCTATTATGGTGACGATGTACATCAGTCCGGTGGAAAAAGTGACTTCGCTGAAAAACAAGCCCATAAGTTTATAAGACCTGCTTTTTATGTCGATAAATTCTTTATTGTCGCGGTCGAATTTTTCCATTTCGACGTCCTCGTTGGCAAACGAGCGCACGACGCTTATGCCGGAAAGCGCATCTTCTATATTGGAGTTTATCTCTCCGACTTTTTTTCGCCTCGCCTTAAAATTGCTTTCCAGTTTCCCGTTAAGAAAAAACGCAAGCAAAATAAACACCGGCATCGCCGCAAATATTACCAGCGTAAGATAAACGTTTATCATCATAAGATAAACGAATATGCCGACAATGCGCACGAACGCGATAAACAATTCCTCGGGGCAGTGGTGTGAAAATTCGGTAATATCGAAAAGGTCGTTGTTAACGCGGCTCATAAGGTCGCCGACTTTATTCGAATCGTAAAACGACGCGGGCATTACCATGAGCTTGCCGTACAATTCGCGCCTTAGATCGGCTTCGAATCTCGTTCCCATGATATGTCCCACCGTTATCATAAAGTACCGACATGCCGTCTCTACAAGTTTTACGCCCAGCATCACCGCGCCGAATATCAGTATCGTCGAAACGGTCACGGCGCCCGAGCCGGCAAGACGGTTCAGCAACTCGCGCACGATAACCGGAAACGCCAGTCCCGCTAAAGAATAAAACAGAGCGCACAACAAATCGAGGGCAAGCGTGCCCTTATAAGGTTTGTAATACGGTAAAAATCTTCTTAAAAAGCCCTTTTGTTTCACTTATCCACTCTTTTTCCGATTCTTGCGATAATTATACTACAAACGTTGCCGGTTTGTCAATACCGCCGCAAAATTCGCCCATCAAAACACAAAAAACCGCCACCTCGATTCACCAGTCCTGCTTACGAAGCGACGGAGACTTAATATCGTCGTAAAACTCGAAATATTTTCTTTTTAGTTCGGCGGTCTCCTCGAGCCTGTATTTAAGCATTTCTTCCAATTCGCGCGGCGAAAAATCCGACATCGACACCTCTCCGTCGTATTCCTCGAATAAGCGCATAAGATCTCTTTCGGTCATTATCCCGTCCCGTCCGCAAAAATAAAAGCACAAGCCGTGGCTTGCGCAAAAAACTGCGTGTATACTACGAAATCTCGCGTTTTCGAGATGTTCAATACAAAATCTATCTTTTGCTAAATAGCCCACGCGCTGATTTACTTTTTTATTGTAACAGAAAAACCGAAAACTGTCAACTGTTCAAACCACGTTGGCTGTTTTTTATTGATAAACCGACAGCCGCTTTATAATATCCGAGGCATTGTTTTGTCCGCTCCGCTTATCGCTCGGTGTTTTCGATACTGTAAACCAATACCGCTCGTTCTCACGATATACGAATTTATAATGCGGATTATCGCTTACAAGCTGAAACCCTACGCGCGCCAATTCCGCCATGTCACGCTTTGATAATTGCTCCCCACTCGACAGTACGCGTTTGACTACATCGAGTGTTTCGCGGCCGTTCCCGATATACTCATTGTTTTCCAACAGCGAGTTTATGAGCTCGTACTTGCGCATATCGAAACTGCCGCACCTATCAGCCGCCTCTTTCAGCACCGTAACAAGTAAGTCGTGCTGTTCCCCATCGAAAAACTCGGCAATCGGGGATTTGGATATAATGCTTTCTTCAATCCCACACACCGTGAGCGCGGCTTGCAGACTGTCATTTTTATTCCGCAATACAGTGTTTTCTTCAGTCAATGCTTTAATTTTCTCTTTTGCCGCTTTGAGTTTATCTTCCAAGGAATCATAGCCGCTCATATAGTCTTCAAGCAACACCGTGTCAGCTGCCATCTTTTCGGTATACAGTTGCTGCCATGTTGGATTGTCTTTATCTACTTGAGCTGTGACCGCGGAAATCACATCACCCATTATTCGGCTGTCCGCCGCCCCGTACACAGATATATCACTTTGCCTTAATCTCTCCACTTTCCCGTTGGGATAGTATATAGCTATATGTCCGTTAAATGGATTATTTCCATTCGAGCGTTCTTTTAAGTTGTACGCAAAATCCCCATTGCTCTCCGCCACTATGTACGCTATACCAGCCAAGTTACGCGACAGTTTTTCGACGTCCACGTTGTATCCCGAACTGTCGAAAATCTTGCTGATATAAACCATAGGTATCATTTGGTCGTAACGTGTAGTCATTACTGCTGCGAGATAGTCGAGCATTTTATAATCGGCATATATCGGCGTTGCTTGCATTGGAAGTTTTTCATTCTTTATCATTCCGTCAGTAATAAAGGCGCGGATGATTTCAGTTCGCGCTATCGGCGGTTTTGTGAATAATGTCGTATCGCCCGAACAATTGACGTGTATCGTTACGCTTTTCTCGGCCGCACTTTCGCCGTAGAGTATTTCGGTTTCCCATGTTTGTTCCCTATAGATATGAGTCATCCGCACGGCGAGATATTGCGTATCGTTTCTCTTCCCCGTCAGCGTTTCTATTGTAGCATATCCCTCGACTATACGAACATCATCCTTATTCTCGGTTTGCTCGAATTGCTCACCGATTGCCGCGCACGGTTTGTTTTCTTTGAGCCACCGTATTATCGTTTGATAGACTTGCTCTTTTGTGATTTCCGCTTTAAGAGG
>CATKCE010000010.1 GCA_949744905.1 uncultured bacterium | reverse complement strand
TTTTAATGCGTTACTTACTCCCGGTATGCCGACCATAAGTTTATATGTTGGTTTAAGCGATATTTCGTCAAACTGCATGCAGGCGTTCATAAGTTTGTCGGAAACGAGCGCGTATTCTTTTATTTCGTTAAAGTGGGTCGTAACAATGCCTTTACAACCTATAAGTTCGAGGTATTTAAGTATGCCTACCGATAATGCCGCTCCTTCCACCGGATCGGTGCCCGAGCCCAGCTCGTCTAAAAGCACCAGACTATTTGGCGTTATTTCGTTTGTGATGCGCACCAAATTAACTACGTGTGCGGAAAATGTGCTGAGCGACTGTTCGATGCTTTGCTCGTCTCCGAGATCGCAGAATATATTGTCGTATACGGCAACCGTACTGTTTTTATCGCAGGGGATCATTATGCCGCAGTATGCCATAAGGCAACACAATCCCACGGTTTTCAGACACACGGTTTTGCCGCCGGTATTGGGACCGGTCACTACGAGTATATTGCAGTCCTTTCCCACGCTTACCGATACGGGCACTATTTTGTCGGGAGCTATAAGCGGATGTCGTGCATTATTCAGTTGCGTATGACCGGTTTTATCGAGGACGGGCATAGTACCGTTTATACTTACCGAATATGCGGATTTTGCAAATGCCACGTCCAATTCCGTGCAACGCTGCAGTGCGAACTTTAGTATATCATACGCGTTTGCGGTATATCCGCTTAATGCCGTCAGTATGCGCTCTATTTCGCGCTGTTCTTCCATTTGCAGATATTTGAGCTCGTTATTGAGTTCAACTATCGGAAACGGTTCGATAAATACAGTGGAGCCGCTGCTTGACTGATCGTGTATCAATCCCTGCACCATAGAGCGGCATTCCGATCTTACAGGTAGAACAAAACGCCCCATACGTACCGTAACTATATTGTCCTGAAGGTATTTGCTTACGTTGCTGTTGCGCGTGTATCCCGCGATTTTTTCTTTCAGCTTGGCGTTGGCGCCGTGAATCTTGCGACGTATGTCACGCAACTTTTCGCTCGCGTCGTCTTTCAGTTCGTTTTCGCCGGCTACGGCATCCCCTATTTGGGTTTCGAGATTTCTGTCGAGCACTATTGCGGAGACGATGCTTTTCAAGGCGTTTACATCATCGCCCAAAACGGAGATCTCGCTTTTGGCTATTCTTGCGCACCGCAGCACGTTTGCTACTTTAAGCAGTTCGCCGGGACGCAAAGTCGCGCCGGCATTTGCTTTATCGAGTATTTCGGATATGTCGTCGAATTCGCTTACCGGATTTACAAGATACTTGTTTTTTACTGTATAAACCTCGTCGGTAAGGCGTAAATTATATTCTACGTCCCGATAATCATGCGACGGCATAAGGCGGCATATTTCGTTTTTTCCGCAACTTGAAACTGCAAATTCGGCGAGTCGGTCGCGTATTTCTTCAAATTCGAGAACTTTAAGTATTTTTTCGTCCATAATAACCGTTTACTGTAATTTTCTTTTCATATTACCGTGCGAGCAAGGTAATTTATAGTCTTTTTTGTATTTTATAAAGTCGTTAAGAGCTTCTGTCTCTTTATCGTCGGCATACGACAGGTCAATCAATTTTAGTTCGTTTTTACCGTGAGAAATGTTGTTTAGCGGAATAGACGGCAATAAAACACCGTAGCAGTAGCCGGTTTTTATGCGTCTTAATTCCAGCACGGTGCCTTTTTCGTCGGTCATGTTGTAACGGTATCCGTTACAGGCACGGCAATTTTTTCCCATGGTCCTGTTGGGACAATGCGCAAAGTGCATGTAAGGCGGCTTGCCGTATACGTACCGTATGCAGTCGGTGTCGCTACAGTCGCTTTCGATGGAGGATATAAACGTTCCTTTATTGAAGGAATTCAAACGGTTTAGACCTATTCCGCCGATGAACCGTTTGCCGGACAATATTTCGAATTGCGAAAAGTTGTTTGCCGCGAATGCCGCCGCGTTCAAATCTTTCAACCTTTTTAATACTTCGATGTCCCTGTCTCTGACGATATAAGGCAGATTTATTACGGCTTGTTCGCGAAGCGTTTCGCAAAACGTATTTATAGCGTCGATATCATTGTAATCCTGCGGGTTGAATATCGCGTAGTCATAATCAAAATCGATTTTATGCAGAATCGAAATATCCGACACCATAACAAACGTGGCTTTGTCTCCGCAGTCGAACCAATCTATTTTTACGGGAGCGGTCCGTTTTGCCGGCGTATAAGTTTTATACAATGCCGATAATCTCTCTTTGAGCTCGGCAACAGCACGTTTACGCATGTCTTTTATAAGCGATACGGGATAAAATACGTTGTCATCCAGAGCTATTTCCGTTTGGCATAGCGCAAAGTCCGTTCCTCCGAGCCTACCGATCGCATGTTCTACGTCCTGCTTAGTCAACGCTTTGTTTTCCGCCGGCAATACCGCGTCTTTTCCTACAGCCGTTACCGAAACGTTGCGGCACGCCATACTTATTTTCGCGCCTTTTTCAAGACTCAGCGATACTTCTGCCGCCGCCTGTAATCTTGTGTCGAGATCTGCGACTTTTGCTTTTACCTCGACGGAACTTGTAAGCCGTACTTCGTCCCCCGCTTTTACGTCTCCGCAAAACGCGGTCACTGTTCCGTCCGCTGTTCCACCGCCG
>CATKCE010000009.1 GCA_949744905.1 uncultured bacterium | reverse complement strand
CGAAAAAAGCGCGCCGGCTTTTATGAGTTGTTCCGCTTCATCGGCTTCTTCGGGATAGAGTTTTCGCAAACGCGAAAACTCTCCGACGTCCGTTTCACCGTTCGGAGAGTTGACTGAATCGATAAATTTTTTCATGTTGTCGTCTATTTTGCACAGCGTGCCGCTTTCGACGTCCAACATAAAGTCTTGCCCAAGGCAAGTAAAGGTATGGACCATTTCTTATGTATGCCTTTCGGTGGTAATACCGCCCTACTTGTTATCCTCTTTTTGTATTCTTTCGATTTTTCTTTCGCAAGACTGGTTGCCGACAGTGCAACTTGTTTTGCATGCGGACTGGCAACTGGCCTGGCATTCGCCGCATCCGGTGCCGGCTCCGCATTCCACGGTTTTTTCCGCAACGACTTTTATGTGTTTCATTTTTTATATGTCCTCCGATTAAATTCTTACCGGATAATTATACAAAAAATCGCGGATAAAAGCAAGTGATTTGATGTTATTTTTTGAAACCCGCAAGAATGCCGCTTACCATTCCCGTGATGCTGCCCAAAGCCACGTCGTTAAGGATACTTAAACCGAAAGCGAATTTTCCGTCGAGGAGCGAGAAAATAACGTAAGCCAACGCTATGTATAATATCCCTATTATTATTCCGCGCAACCAGCTGTTGGTTTTGCTTTTAATAGCTATAAGACAGCCCAATAATATGCTTACGCCTTTTATTACCTGATTGATTATCGGAATTATCCCGTCGCTCAGGTTGAACAGTTTTATCACGAGCGCGGCTATCAAAACCAGTACCAAGGACAATATCACGGCAATTATCAGGGCTTTCAATATCTCGAATATTGCCGAACTTTTTTTCGATTCGTTTTCCATAAAAAAACCTCCGCATACAGATATTTATATATATGCGGAGATTTAATTTATTATTACGGCATGTCCGTATTATTTTTTGGGCGCGGCTTTGGCTCTGGGTTTACGGGGCGCGGCGGGCTTTTTTTCTTCAATTGTCGCCGCTTCTTCGTTTTTAGCGTCTTGCGCGGGCTCTACTTCGTTTTCGACTGCCGGTTCATCCGCCTGCGTCGTAACTTCGGGGTCGGTTACGGTCGCGCTTTCCGTTTTTTCTTCAACCACGGTGTCTTGAGCGGATTTTACTTCGCCGTTAAGTTCGGTAAAAGGAGCGGTTTCCGTAGCTTGAACGGGAGCTTCCACCTTGCTTATCACCTGATAAACGGCTTGCACGTCGAAAACCATGGTGGATTTATTATTGCCTACTCCGGTTTCGACTACCATTTCTTTGTCTACAGCGTTGATCTCTTTTATCTCGACTATCGTTCCAACTATGCCGCCGACTGTTTTTATAACGTCGCCGGGACGCAAAGACGAATGCAAGTCGTTGATAGCTTTATTTCTGCGCTTGTTGGTGAACATGGGAAGCACTATGAGAACTACCACCATGACGGCAAGCAAAACGAGCATGATGACGGTTTGGGTGTCTATTGCACCGATCAAAAAATTAACCATTCGATTTTTATTACTCCTAATAAAGTCAATACAATTACTCTATCACAAATTGTAAATTAAATCAAGCGTTTTTTGTAACAGTTTTGTTTAGCTTTTGTGAACTCCGCAATTTTCTTCGCGTTTTGCGTCGAAAATGCGTTCCAGACGTTCGCACAATCTTTTATCCGTAAAGTGTCCGTTGAGACGGAGTTCCAAGGGAGCTATATCTATAAGATAAAGCAACAGCTGTTCGGTGCCCGGAATATTATAAACGAAATCGCTTTCCGGCAGATGTCCGCTTACATTATATTCGTTATTGTTTTGGCTGATATCGAGGCGCATTATCTTGGGGCTTACCGCGCTTATCAAAAATCTGATCAGTTCGTTAAGAGTTTCTTCGTCTTTGAGATAAACGGCATTGGAGACGGCGAGTTCGGCTATTTCTTCCCAGCGCTTTTTGAGCTCCTGCAATCTGAAATAAAATATGCCGTCCAAAGACATTCCGTCCCTTATAAGGATCCCGTTTTCTATAACTTCCCTTTCGTTTTCCCGGTCGAAAGCCACAAGAGTGTGGATAAGCAGATCGTAAGAGTTACGGTCGAGTTGTAAACGTATCGCGCGCTTTAAGAAATCGAATTTTACTACGGTGGCATACATATCGGTGACGCACTCGCGGATAACATTAAGTATATCCGATTTATTCTGCGATTCGCATGCCACCGATACAAGCGTTCTGTGCGGCTTTTTTACGCATGCGTATATCCCGCCGGCTTTTTTTGTCTTTATCGCAAAAACTTCTTCGACGGTCCGAAACCAATTTTCGTGTTCGTTAGCTATGTTGAAACCGAATTGAAACATTCTTCTTTTTCTTCCTCTCACTTATT
>CATKCE010000008.1 GCA_949744905.1 uncultured bacterium | reverse complement strand
GCATTTTGGGCGCTGTGGGCTGACGCATGTCCTTCCGACAGAAAAGAGCGCCTTATAGAGCACCTTAAAAACGAAAATGAATTCAATCGTTTTCACAGGGTGCCGTCGCTTTCGGCGACCCATCCCAAGTATTGCGCTCGCGCCGGTTATTGGCGCGGCGGAGTGTGGGCGCCCGTAAACTACTTTATATTAAAGGGGTTAACTCTTTGCGGCGAGCACGAACTCGCCGCCGAGATAGCCGAGAACACAAACCGCAACGTGGCTAAGGTATATAAAGACACCGGCACTATATGGGAAGTATATTCTCCGGAAAGCAACGAACTTGCCGACGAGACAAAGCCGGACAATACCGGTTGGTCGGCTCTGTTTGCGATAAACTTTTTGATAGAATATGTGCTGGGATTACAGCGCGAAAAAGACACGCTTATTTGGCGCGTTCATCAGTGCGACCGCCACGGAGTAAAAAAATTCCCGTTCGGTAAAACGGGCACTTTCGACCTTATATGCGAAAAGCGTAAAAAGGGAGAAAAGCCGGTGGTTACGGTAAAGGGCAACGAGCCGCTCAAATTAAAGATCATATACGAGAACGGCGAGTTTACGGTAAATTACAAAGTCCAAAAAAACAAATAAACAGGAGAAACGTCAAAATGCTTACGACAAAACAAGTGAAGGAATATAGGCTTAAAGCGGCGGCAATGCTGGACGCCGCTCGCATTGCCGTGACCGATGCCGAAAAGGAAAACATAGAAGTAACGGATTACGGACTTGGTAACTTGGATGAAATAGGGACGCAGATACTTGTGTATGTAAATACCGAGCGCGTGTGCGCCAAAGAGCTTATCATGCTTCCGTATCAGACTTGTCCCGAGCACCGCCATCCCGACGGAGCGGACTACAAGGGTAAGGAAGAAACGTTCCGGTGCCGCAAAGGCACGGTATATTTGTATGTGGAGGGCGAGCCGGCAGAAAAGATAAAGGCGAAAATTCCCGACAGCGTTATTACCGTCTTCCACGAGGTCGTGCTTACCGAGGGCATGCAGTACACTCTTATGCCGGACACTCTCCACTGGTTCCAGGCCGGAGCCGAGGGCGCGATAGTTTCGGAATTTTCCACAAAGAGCCGCGATAACGCCGACGTGTTTACCGACCCTGCGATATTGCGCAGCCCGGTAATAAAAGACTGAGTATATTAACGGAGAACGATATTATCATGGAGATAACGGAACGCAAAAAAGAGGACGGTCATTATCTTGACATTCGCAACGAGTACGAGGCGAGATACTTCGATACATACATAGAAAACGAACTCGTTAAACAAAACGAATTTATCGCGGAAAAGCAAAAGTTCGAAGAACTACCTGTATACGACAGCATAAAAGACGAATTGCCGCAGGTAGTATGGGAAAACCACCCCGACGAGACGGAGTGTTACGATTTTGCGTGGAAAAGCGTGTTCGGGCATTTACGAAAATGTACCGCGGAAAACGGTTTTGTGCGCAATTATATCGACACCGCGTTTAACGGAAGTATTTTTGTGAGCGATTCCGCGGTAATGGCGCAATACAGCCGTTACGGAGGCAGACAGTTTCCTTTTCACGAAACGCTGGATAATTTTTACTGTAAACAACATCCCGACGGATTTATCTGCCGCGAGATACGCGGGACCGACGGAGGCGACCGCTTCCACCGCCACGATATAAACGGCGCGGGACCGTACTGGCTTGCTTGGGCGGAGTGGGAACACTATCTTTGGTTTAAGGATAAAGAGCGTGTGCGGAAAGTTTTTCCCGCGTTGCTCGCATTTTTCAATTGGATACGCGAACACCGCACGTGGAAAGACGGAACGTATTATCAAAGCGGGCTGGGGTGCACCATGGATAATCAGCCGCGCGTGGATAATAAGTACAGTTCGCGCATAAGCCACGGCTTTATGACCTGGCTGGATACCAATTTGCAGATAGTCTTGTCGGACAAGATACTGGTGGAAATGGCGAAACTCTTGGGCCGCGAAAACGAAGTCGCCTTGCAGAAAATCGAAATAGAGTTTTTGACCGACTTTATTAATAAGCACATGTGGGATGACCGACGGGGCTTTTATTTCGATTTAAGGCGCGACGGCACCCGTAACGATTGCAAATCGGTGGCTGCATTTTGGGCGCTGTGGGCTGACGCATGTCCTTCCGACAGAAAAGAGCGCCTTATAGAGCACCTTAAAAACGAAAATGAATTCAATCGTTTTCACAGG
>CATKCE010000007.1 GCA_949744905.1 uncultured bacterium | reverse complement strand
GAAACTTCCCCTTCTTTACTACCTGCCTGCGCAAGAGTATGAAGTTCGTCGATAAACACTATTATATTCTGCTGCGACTTTATAAGGTCTATCGCATTTTTAAGTTTTTCTTCCAACGAGCCACGGTATTTTGTGCCCGCCATAAGCGAACCGAGATCGAGACTGAAAACTATCTTGTTTTTAAGAAGTTCGGGTACGTTTCCCTCCACTATGGCTTTGCTCAATCCCTCGACCACCGCACTTTTGCCCACGCCCGGCTCGCCGATAAGCACAGGATTGTTTTTGGTCTTGCGGCACAATATCTGTATTATGCGTTCTATTTCGTCTTTTCTGCCTATTATCGGGTCGATCTTATGCTCGCGGGCGCGTTGCGTAAGGTCTACACCGAGATCGCTCAACTGTGCGGGCAGAGAAGAAGAACCTTCCGTGCTTTTTGCCGCTTCGGTACGTCCGCCGCCTATCGCCTCCTGCAATTTTTCCAATACGCCGTTTACCTTCATTACGCCGGACAGCACCGAATACGCGTAAGAAGTGGGATCCTGCAACATGCAGAACAAAAAGTGTTCGGTCCCCACAAACGCGCCGCCTATGCGTTGGCTGAGTTCCTGCGCAAACATAAAAGTCTGCTTGACTCGCGGCGTAAGCTCCGGGTCATGTATGCCGGAAACATGTTCGGACTCGGCGAATATTTTTTCAAGCATATCCGGTTTTAATCCGCCCTGCCGCAATAACTGCCCCGCAAAACTGTTTTCCACTTTTACAAGTCCGTACAACATGTGTTCGGTCCCTATAACGGGATTACTGTATTTTACCGCCGCGTCGTGGGCAATGTCCACTGCCTTTTTCATATTTTCCGATACGGGAAAAGTCATAAATGCCTCCTCGGGCGCATATAAGCCCCTTTATATTTATGTTCAGCGTTTACAGATGCTTTTAAGCGTTTTTGAAACATAAGCCGCGCGGAATATATCGCGTTCTTCGGCTCCGACATCTTTTTTGCCGCTGAGATTAAGAATATTTGCCGGTTGTCCGTCGGTCACGAGCTTTTCGAGCCGTTGCATATCCGATACCTTTATAAGTCCGTAATAAGCGCCCAGTTTTACCATGGCAAGCAACTTCATAAATTCCTTGCTATCAATGGTGTATGCGTGACATAGTATACCGTACGAGCGTAAAATGCGGTCTTTTATCGCAGTCTCGCTCTGTTTGTACAGTTCGTCGCGGGCGCGTAGCTCCGCCTCGGCTATATGCCCTATAGACGCCTGAACGGAAGCCAATATCTCTTGCTCGGACACTCCGAGCGTTTTTTGGTTGGATATCTGGTACAAATATCCGTCGGACTCGCTTCCCTCGCCGTACACGCCGCGTATAGTCATATTGAGACGCGCGACCGCCCCCACGCACTGTTCGAGATTGCGTGTCACGCTTAGCCCCGGCAAAAACATCATTGCCGACGCGCGCATTCCCGTGCCGATATTCGTGGGACAACTCGTAAGATATCCGAGCTTCGGGTCGTAAGCGAATTTAAGCACTTTGGAAATATCGTCGTCTATGCCGTTTACCGCTTTATAAGCCTCGGGCAATGCGAATCCCTGTAAAATGCACTGCTCGCGGATATGGTCTTCCTCTCCCACCATAATACTTACCGTTTCGCTGCCGTTTATCACGGCGGCGCCGTACTTACGGTTTTCCAACAGATCGGCGCTTATGAGATGTTTTTCACGCAGTACTCCGCCGTCTATGTCGCTTATGGATTCCATTCGGTACAAAGCGTAATCGTTTTCGCTTCCGTCGGTATGTTTTTTATTTACCGCATCGCATACTTTGCGCGCAAGCAACGCCGCACGGTCGTCGTTGAGTTTGTACGGATACGGCAGTCCGTCCACATTGCGCGCAAGGCGCACCCTGCTTGTTACGACTACGTCGTTGTAATTTCCGTTCATAGTCTTATTCTCCTTTCAACTGGCGCATTCTGTCGCGTATTATCGACGCCTGCTCGTATTCTTCCAGTTCGACCGCTTTTTCAAGCTCTTTTTTGAGGCGGTCGTACTCGGGGCTCCCGCTGTTTTTAACGCGACGTACATAACGCGCATGGCCTTGTACTCGTTTAGTCCCACG
>CATKCE010000006.1 GCA_949744905.1 uncultured bacterium | reverse complement strand
TATATCACCCCCCCCCGACTTGTCAAATGTATAAACCGACTTTTTTCACTGTTTTATCACTTTTTTTGCCGTCGTCGAAAAAAGGCATTATAATGATATTCGCCTAAAAACAAAAAAATATCCGCTTTAACGTAAAGCGGATATTTTTTTGTTAAGTAAGATCGTTTTTATTTCTTGGTAAGTACGACTTTGCCCATGTTGGGAGCTTCCATTGTGATCTTGCCGTCTTTTATGGTAGCTTCGGCGTCTTCGCCTTCAACGGTAAGCGTGAGTTTTTCGCCGCTTACTTTGTAAGTGCCTTCAACGGTTTCGTTAGCAATTTCTTGACCACCCATAGACGCTTTTATCGTCATGGTCATTTTACCGCCGCTTTTAAGCTCAAGAGTTATCGTAGACGAAGCTCCCTCAGCAGAAAGCGAATACTCGTACGTACCCTCGACGCCGCTATCTCCGCACGCCGCGACCGAAAGGCAGAGGCACGCGATAACGGTAAGCAATCCGAACACTTTGACTAACTTCTTCATTTTTCCTTTTCTCCTTTTTTTTGGTTAAATGAATTATATCACCCCCCCCCGACTTGTCAAATGTATAAACCGACTTTTTTCACTGTTTTATCACTTTTTTCGCTTTCTATAATGTTAAATTACAAATTTTTCGACTGCACTCGGAATGGCGCTACAGAATATCGGTAAAGTTTTCGGGCAAACTTTTAACTGCAGTACGCTGCTTATAATTTCAACCAAACGTAGCGCAGAGGAAATCTTTTAACAAAAAATATCCGCTTTACTAAGAAGCGGATATTTTTTATATAGGAATCGACGCTTTTTTACTTTTTGGTAAGAACTATATTATTTTCCCCGGAACCGCCCATAGGCTTAGCCATAGATATCTTGCCGTCCTTTATAGTCGCTTCCTGTTTTTCGCCGTCTATGATAAGCGTAAGTTTTGTACCGATTACTTTGTATGTACCGTTAACACTCTCGTTCATAATATGCTGACCGTTCATCGAAACTTTTACAGTCATAGTCATATTGCCTCCGCTTTTAAGTTCGAGAGTTACCAAAGTGGAAGCGCCCTCCGCAGACATCGAGTACTCATACGTACCCTTTACGTATACGTCTGCACTTTCCAAATCGTCACATGCCGCAACCGAGAGGCAGAGGCACGCTATAACGGCAAGCAATCCGAACATTTTGACTAACTTCTTCATTTTTCTGTTTTTTCCTTTTGACTTTTCAGTCAAATAAATTATACCACTACCCTTACTCCGAAGTCAACATTATCAGAACACTTCCTGCTTTAAGGCGTATAGGCAAATAAACTAACGCCTATATCTGTTATTTTGACCGAAGCAAAGCGAGAAATCTCTACGGCAGAATTACATTTTTTCGCCGTCGTCGAGCAGAGCAATGTGCGACAACGGTTTAAGCCCAATTAAACACAGGGGAAGTAATTAAAGAAGGAATGAAAAAAAGGACGAGCTTCTTCGGTTAAAGATGTTCGTCCTCTCTCTTTTCACAATGCTTTAAGCGGACAGATTTACGGCAATTACAGTATCTCCGACTCCACGGCAAGTAGGGTCAACAACTCTCTATCCCTGCTCGCTTTCTCTGTAAGTTCACCCGCTCTTGTTGCGGGTTCCTTAAAAGGAGGTGATCCAGCCG
>CATKCE010000005.1 GCA_949744905.1 uncultured bacterium | reverse complement strand
TGCAAAAAGGGTAAAAAATTGTTTGTAGACGAAATAGAAAACTACTCTACGCGTATACCAAGCCCTGCCGCGAGATAAGCGAGGTCGGAAAACTGTTCCTCCATCGAAGAATACGCGGGACTGCCTGTTACAAGAGTTTTTAACGCGACGTACATAACGCGCATGGCCTTGTACTCGTTTAGTCCCACGGCAGTGGAAAACGCGTCGCACACCGTAAGCAGATCTTCGCGTTCGGCAGTGGTAATATCGGGCTCGGACGCTATTATCCCGATAAGGCGGCTAACGGCGTCGCGCACCGACTGAGTAAGGCTGTCTTCCCGCTCGCCGCTGTCGTTATCTTTATCGCAGGCTTGAGGATGTTCGCAATCGTCGACATCCGCATAGGCGTCGCCTTCGTCGGACGGCCGAGCGTCGGACGACGCGCAAAAAGCGGCGTTAAGGTTTTCGACAAACGGCTTTACTATATCGGCGCAAAAATCGCGCAACTCGGTATTCGCGTCGGAATTATTGTAAAAAGTGTGCAACAGATTTTCGACGTTCAGTTTGCCGGTATCTATCGCAAACAGCAGGCAAAAAGCAAAACGCATCTGCTCGGCGGGCTCGGTCGGAACATCTATGTACGCTTTTCCGGATTCGTCGCGGAACTGGCGCGAACGGAATTCTTCCACAAAATTATATCCGCGCGTGTTTTCGGCTAAAAATTCGTACAGAGGGCGCGACGACGCTATGCTTTGCAACAATTTGGACAGCTTGCCCGACACTATTATATAAGTGGAATTAAGCAATTCCCCCGCCGCCGCATTAAAATCGGCGAGAGATTTTTCCACGTCGGTTTCCATAGCCGAAAGCACTTGTTTTTTGTCCATCGGTACTCTCTCCTTGTAAATTCTTTATCTTTATATACAGTGTAACACATCTGCCCGCCGCACGACAAGCGCTTTTTTTGTTTATAAAAAATAAATACGAAAATATTTTGTAAAACGATTGCCTTTTCCTTCCTTTTCGGTTATACTTTAAGCAAGTTAAATAATAATCGTTTAGGGAGGAATATTCCGTGAAATCTTTGAAAGTGTCGTTGAGCATGGCGGAAAGCGTCAAAAACTTTGTCAACGTGGTAAGCAAATATCCTTACGATATCGACCTCAGAAGCGGTCGTTTCGTGATAGACGCCAAATCGTTGCTCGGTATTTTCAGCCTTGATTTGTCCAAACCCATCGGGCTCGAAATTTACAGCGACAAGTGCGACGACCTCATCGCCGAGCTTGCGGCATTTATAGTTAAATAAATAAATAAATAAAACGAAACGCCGGCTTAGAGCCGGCTTTTTTGTTGTCGTTTTTTACGAAAAGCCTATCGCTCCGAACGAACCTTCTTATCGTGTCGCCCCGAGCGTAGCCGAGGAATCTTTTCAAAAACCTTATGAATTTGCTTGCGTTATTCTTTTGCGTATGCTATAATAACAAAGCTTTGCAAAACGAGCAATGCGCCACCATAGTCTAGAGGTTAGGACGTTGGCCTCTCACGCCGAAGTCTGGGGTTCAATTCCCCATGGT
>CATKCE010000004.1 GCA_949744905.1 uncultured bacterium | reverse complement strand
TAGTAAAATATGCTCGTACGCGCTTCCGTAGTTAAATGGATATAACAACCCCCTCCTAAGGGGTCGTTGTGGGTTCGATTCCCGCCGGGAGTACCAAATGATAATAATCCGAACCTTATAGTGCCGATAGGCGACGGATTCGGATTTGTTTTTTATATAAAATAAAGTCTAATCCGAGTTGTTTACTTGTTACCAGTAGGCAATTCGGATATACTTTTTATATCGGCAACAAATAACAAATGACTCTGTCATTTTAACGTAGCGCCCCCATTATTATTTAGGTTTATGATATCCGACGCAACCTTCTATATTGTGTTTATGTAACTCTTTCATTTATACGCAACTTATAGTCTAAAATAAATTTTTGCACGCTGTTATGACTTTTTCTTGCAATAAACTAAATCTCTTATTTTTGTGATGGACAAAATAATAATTTCTATCAAAATTGCACTTGTCTATCTTTATTACCCTCAATCTTTTTTCTGTCACATATTCATTTACAATATTTCTTGGTAATACAGCGATACCTAAATTGTTTTCAGCGCAAGCTATAAGCGCTTGGTTACTTGCAGATTCTACTATACAATTTGCCGTTAAACCGTTTACAGAAAGTATGCTGTTTAAATAATTTCTCGATGCGCTTCCGTTCTCACGCAAAAGCATAGGATATAACACAAGTTTATTAAGCGTTATATTTTCCGGAATAATATACTGATTGCCGCATACGACAAGTAATCTGTCGTGGGCTATTATTTCTGTTACAAGGCTTTTCGAATGAATATTGCCTTCCACAAAAGCAAAGTCAAGATTGCCGTTTGTAAGTTGTCCTTCTATAACCGCCGTACTGTCAATGATGACTGATACTTTAATTTGCGGATAATGCTCTGTAATCAGCGTAACGACTTTCGGTATATACTCTTTGCCTATGGTAAGCGACGAGCCTATACGAATTCTCGCATTAAGATTATTTTCATTTGCAAGGCTCTCGAAATCGTCGAAGGAAGCAACCGTCTCTTTCGCCTTTACTAGCAACTGCTTTCCGTAGTCCGACAGAACAAGTCTATGATTTATTCTGTCGAACAAAACAACTTTGTAATACTTCTCGATTTCGGCAATCGTCTGACTGACCGCAGGTTGAGCTATATGTAGAGCTTCTGCGGCTTTTGTTATTCCACCCGATTCACACACGGCTATAAAAGTTTTTAAGTGTCGTATTGTCATATTATAATCTTTTTCTTATAACTACTATAAGATTATACTATTTTACTTATGAATAGTCAAATAGTATAATAGATAATAAGATACCCAATTTAAAAAGGCGATATATTATGTTCCCCAACACTATATTCGGCTTTAT
>CATKCE010000003.1 GCA_949744905.1 uncultured bacterium | reverse complement strand
CATGTACCCTGCAACGGGACTGTCTATACCGCCGGATAGTAACAACAGTCCGCGTCCCGCGCAACCTACCGGCATACCGCCGGGTCCCGGTATGACGTTATTGTATACGTAAGCCGTTCCGTTTTCTCTGACGTCTACGCATATAACGTTATCGGGAGAATGTAAATCTACTGTAAGCTCGGGGTTGGCGTTTAAAACGTCTTCGCCGAGTTTTGCCGCGAGAGCAATCGAAGTCATCGGATACCGTTTGTCTCCCCTGTGGACGTTCATTCTAAACGATCCGTTTTTCGGCGCGGATGCCGATACGCAATCGAGTATGCTTTGGTAGTCGTTGGGTACGACCGAAGCAACGCTTAGAGAATGTATGCCGAAAACAGTGCAAAGCGCTTCCGTAATATCGCTTTCATATTCGCGAGAAAAATTTTTTACAAGATAACGGCTTCTGCCGCATTCTAAATCGCATTGAAAGTTTTTAAGTTTGTGTCGGATATTTTTGATAAGTAATTTTTCAAAATAGTCACGGTTTTTACCTTTTAGATATAATTCGCCGTAACGTATAACTATTACGCTTTTCATCAGCTTTTCCTTTGGTTTGATATTTTTCCGGTTTGTAATGAGTCCACGCATTTTAAGAGCGTTTCGATCGCGTACCCGATATCGTCGGTTAAGTTTTCGGCTCCGAAACTGAGCCGCACGCTACCTTCTATTTGCGTCGGAGGCAGTCCCATTGCGGATAGAACGCGGTTTTTGCGCGACCTTGACGCGCATGCCGAGCCGAGTCCGATAAGGATATCGTGTTCGGACAGCATGCGTTGCAATTGTTCGGCTTTTATGCCGTGTACCGCAAACGACAGTATGTAAGGAGATTGTACCGTCGACTCGCGTACGGAGATTGTGTCGTATAATGTTATACGGTCGTAAAACAATTTACGTATCGCGGAAATCTTATTTGCATCGACGGAGGAAAAACATTTTAAGGCTTCGCCGAATCCGATTATCCCCGCCGTATTTTCGGTGCCGGATCTGTATCCGTTTTCCTGTCCGCCGCCTCTTAAAAACGGCGCCGGATGCAGACTGTCGCGCACCCATAGTCCGCCGATACCTTTCGGTCCCCCTATTTTATGCGCGCTGATACTGTACAGATCTATACCGCATGATTTACAGTTTACCGCAATCTTCCCGAATGCCTGAACTCCGTCGCTGTGGAACAATGCCTGTCTGCTTTTTCTTTTTACGATCCGCGACAGTGCGCCGATATCATTTATAGCGCCGGTCTCGTTGCTACAATGTATCACAGATACGAGCGAAGTATTTTCGTCTACCTTGTTTTCAAAATCCTTTATGTCCACCGTG
>CATKCE010000002.1 GCA_949744905.1 uncultured bacterium | reverse complement strand
GACACCAAGATAGATTACGACAACCTTATAGCCATAGGCTCCATGATGGGCAGCGGCGGTCTTATCGTTATGGACGAGGACAACTGCATGGTCGATATCGCGAAATTCTTCTTGGAATTTACGGTGGACGAGTCGTGCGGAAAATGCACTCCTTGCCGTATAGGTAACAAGCGTCTTTACGAAATGCTCGATAAGGTCACCAAAGGCACTGCCGAGTTCGAAGACCTTGATAAGATGGAAGAACTGTGCTATTACATAAAAGAAAATTCTTTGTGCGGATTGGGACAGACGGCTCCGAACCCCGTTTTGAGCACGTTGCGTTACTTCCGCGACGAGTATATCGCACACGTGCGCGATAAAAAATGTCCCGCCGGAGTATGCAAAGCGCTGGTTTCGTACAAAATCAATCCGGAGAAGTGTATCGGATGTACTTTGTGCGCGCGCAACTGCCCCGTTGGCGCTATAAGCGGATCGGTAAAACAGCCGCATGTGATCGATACGTCCAAATGTATAAAGTGCGGAGCATGTATAGAACATTGCCGCAAGGACGCTATCGAGAAGTAGGGAGGAATTTATGAAAAAGCAGGTCACATTAAAGATAAACGATATACCCGTTACAGTGGACGAAGGCACCCGCGTATTGGACGCCGCAAGACAGGCCGGATTTAACATACCGACGCTTTGTTACTTGAAAGACGTGACGAACGACGGCAGTTGCCGTGTCTGTGTTGTGGAGATAAAGGGCATGCGCAATCTCGCCGCTTCGTGTTCTACAGTTGTGCGCGAGGGAATGGAGGTATACACCAATACTCCCAAGGTGAAGAAGTCGCGTAAAACGACGATAGAACTTATACTTTCCAACCACGAGAAAAAGTGTCTTTCGTGCGTGCGTAACGGTAATTGCGAGTTGTCTAAACTCAGTCAGGAATACGGTTGCGACGCTTCCGCTTACGAGGGTGTCGTCAATAAATACGCGCTCGACGACGGTAATCCGTATCTTGTGCGCGACAATAACAAGTGCATACTCTGCCGCAGATGCGTGGCGGTGTGCAATAAGATCCAGGGCGTAGGCGTTATAGGACCAAACGGCAGAGGGTTTAACACGCATATAGGTTGCGCGTTCGAGCGTACGCTGGATTCCGTACCGTGCGTTGCGTGCGGTCAGTGCATTAACGTATGCCCCGTAGGAGCGCTTACCGAGCGGGACAACACGCAGGAAGTGCTCGACGCCATTGCCGATCCCGAAAAATACGTTATCGTAGGCACGGCGCCTTCGGTGCGCGTTGCCGTAGGCGAAGAATTCGGATATCCCATCGGTACGGACG
>CATKCE010000001.1 GCA_949744905.1 uncultured bacterium | reverse complement strand
GAAAAGGCAATAGCGGAATACATCCAAAACCAAGAGAAAGAGGATATGATAGCCGACCAAATAAGCATCAAAGAATATACCGATCCGTTCAATAATAAGAGCAAGTAAGGAAGTTTGCAAGTGTCGGAACTACCATACCCCTTGAGGGGTAGCTAATCCAATAGGGCTTTGCCGGTGGATTCTTATTTACCCCATATTTAGTAGGTTTTTGGATTTCGTGTGTCACAAAACATAGAAATGTGCCATAGGGCATTTTTAAACGAATAATAAAAATATCGTATTAATTAGGACCCGAAGCGTGTAAATGCTTCGGTTTCTATATATCGATAGTTAAGAAGTATTATGTGTGTCGAAAATAATTTTTTGTTAGGAATTTGCAAAAGGCAAAAGCATAGAAGAAACGTTGTACGACGATAAAGGACGCATGGTAAAATCGTTTAAGTATAATAGGCTTGGACAGTTCGAGTAAATTATATACAGAAAGCGAATACGTCGAAGACGGCAAAGTGACCGCCGAAACGGACGAAACGCAAAACTTGCAGTATGCGTACGACGGCGACAGACTGCTTGCTTACGGAAACGAAACGTTTGTATATGATATACTCGGCAATCCTACCGTATACCGCAATAAAGCGCTCGTATGGGAGAAAGGCAGACAGCTTAAATAATACGGGTGCGGTAACGTTAGAGTACGACGGTAGAGGACAGAGAATAAAGAAGAATACAACGCTGTACTGCTACGACAGTAACGGTAATCTGCTTAAACAGTCCGACGGAACCAATACGCTCAAGTTCCTATACGATAACAACGGAGTAATGGGAGTAGAGTACGGAGGAGAAACATACATATACCGCCGCAACGTACAAGGGGACGTAATAGCCTTACTTGACAGTAGCGGCGTAGTTATGGTAAAATATGTATACGACGCATGGGGGAACCACAAAGTAACAAACCCCGACGGCAGCGAATTAGCTGACCGCACGCACATTGGAAACCTTAACCCGTTCCGTTACAGAGGGTATTATTACGACGTTGAAACGGGACTATATTACTTAAAGACTCGTTACTACGACCCCGAAACGGGACGCTTCATAACCATAGACGACCTTAGTTACCTTGACCCCGAAACCATTAACGGACTTAACCTTTACGCTTACTGCGGCAACAATCCCGTGATGAACGTGGATCCGAGCGGAAGATTTGCGTTAACGGCTCTGTTCATCGGATTTTTGATAGGACTGGG